>NZ_DBLZZO010000023.1:0-46749 GCF_057858645.1 Eubacterium sp. | reverse complement strand
TGATAAAAAATAAATACGCCGATGTGGCTCAATTGGCAGAGCAGCTGATTTGTAATCAGCAGGTTAACGGTTCGAGTCCGTTCATCGGCTTTCTTGGAAAGAGGAAGTCATTAAGAAAAGCCAAAGATTCAGAAGTCATGAATGATGATTTTGGTGAATCATGGAAAGGCAGTTCACTTTCTAAGTTATAATGGGCAGATTCCCGAGTGGCCAAAGGGGGCAGACTGTAAATCTGTTGGCACCGCCTTCGAAGGTTCGAATCCTTCTCTGCCCAGTATTGCAAACAAGCAAGAAAAGAAATATAATAGAATAACAGCGCGGGGTGGAGCAGTCTGGAAGCTCGCCGGGCTCATAACCCGGAGGTCATAGGTTCAAATCCTATTCCCGCAACTCAATGCCCAGTTAGCTCAGTTGGTAGAGCAGAGGACTGAAAATCCTCGTGTCTCTGGTTCGATTCCGGAACTGGGCATTTGTTATGTGAAACTGTAGATGTTACCCGGTAATGTCTACAGTTTTTCTTTTATCATTTTTATTGTTTTAGAAATGTTTAGAAAAATTAGTTTATATGTTTTGGAGGCGTTGTTAATGTATTTTTTGTATATTTTACTTTGCTAGTTACTTATTAGCATTTATGTTATAATCAAAGTTATGAGTAAAGAGAGTTTATATAGTAAATTAATTGAATATAGCAAAAATGGAAGATATCCATTGCATATGCCAGGACACAAGCGACAGAGAAAATTATTTGATTTTAATAAAGCGTTTGTTGGTGATGAAGATTTTTTTAATAAGCCAGTTGATAACTCGGTTAACGAGTTAAATGAAGATAAAGAAATAAGTGTATATGTTAATAACCAATATGATCCCTTTGATATAGACATAACAGAAATAAATGGTTTTGATGATTTGCATCATCCTGAGGGAATAATAAAAGCTGCTATGGAAAATGCTTCAGATTTTTTTGGAACAAGGGCTACATTTTTTCTTGTTAATGGAAGTTCATGTGGAATTTTATCTGCAATTACCGCGGTTACAAATATAGGCGATACTATTATTTTAGGGAGAAACTGTCACAAATCAGCTTATAATGCTGTTCAGCTAAGAGATTTGAATGTTGAATATGTGTATCCTGAAATAGTTGAAGGGTTTAATATAAGTGGTGGTTATAAACCGGAAGAAATTGAACAAAAATTTGTCGAAGCAGAAAAGAAAAATATAAAAGTTAAAGCTGTTGTAATAACAAGTCCAACTTATGAGGGTATAGTTTCTGATATTAAAAAAATTGCAGAAATTGTTCACGGACACAATAGCATTCTTATTGTTGATGAAGCACATGGTGCTCATATGATTTTAAGTGATGAGTTTCCTACTTCGGCTTACAAATTAGGGGCTGATATTGTTATAGAAAGTGCACACAAAACGCTTCCTGCAATGACACAGACAGCCTTTTTACATATGCATGGGGACAAAGTTTCAGTAAAAGATGTTCAGAGGATGTTATCAGTTTATCAGTCAAGTAGTCCATCTTATGTACTTATGTCCAGCCTTGACAAATGTATAAGAGAGTTACCAACAAAAGGGCAAAAAGATGCTAACGAAATGTTAATAACTCTAAAGAAATTCCATAATAGAGTTAAAAATCTTAAAGTATTAAAAGTGTTAGATCGTAGTATTATAGGAAAAAACAGTGTGTATGATTTTGATATTTCTAAAATTGTTATTTTTCTTAATATGAAGTTGAGGAGTATAGAAAAAGATAATGTAGAATTAAATATTACAAAACTAAATAATACCGTATCAAGCAATACCGTATTAAGTGATACTGTATTAAACAATACCCTATTAAGTAATACAGTATCAGATAAAGCAGAAATAAATAATGCTAAATTAGATAACGCCAAAACAAATAATACTGAATTAAATACCGATAAAATAAATGAAACTTATGATGGAAAATATCTTGAGAGCATTTTAAGAGAAAAATATAATTTCGAAATAGAAATGTGTTCCAAAGATTATGTAATCGGTATGACTTCTATATGTGATAACATGGATGAGATATTAAGACTTGCTGATAATTTAGTGGAAATAGATAATTATATAGCTGATAAAATTAAAGATAAAAGTTTGTTAGAGCAAACAAATACTGAAATTTTATTAGAAAAAACGGAGCAGGTAATGACAATATATGAGGCATTATTATGCAAAAAAGAAAAAATAGATGTTTATAATGCTGTAGGTCGGATAAGTGCAGGATATGTGTATATTTATCCGCCTGAGATACCAATTATTGTACCAGGGGATTTAATTACAAATCAAATGTTGAAAAAAATAATGGAATATAAAATGTCTAATTTAAATATAAAGGGAATTGATAATGAAAAAATTATTGTTATCAAAAGATAAATTTTTTATATTTACATTAATTATTAATTTATGTAAATATTTGATTATTTATTATAAATATTTAATTAATCATTATGAATAATTGATTAGTTACTGTAAATGATTAATTACTTATTATGAACATATAGTAGATACTAAAGGTTAGATAATGAATGTGAAAAATTCTATTATTATAATTATTAGGAATGGTATGGATTATAGTATGCCTGTAAGTTGGAGGAGATATGTCAAAAATATTTTTTGTATTGGGAAAAAGTTGTAGTGGAAAAGATACAATTTTTAGATATTTGAAAAATAATAAGGAATTAAATTTAAAAACAATTGTTGGTTACACAACAAGACCAATGAGAGAAGGGGAACAGGAGGGTGTGGAATACCATTTTGTTAGTAGGGAAAAACTTGCTGAATATAGAAAACAGGGAAAAATTATTGAGTGCAGAGATTATGATACTGTGTACGGAGTGTGGAGTTATTTCACATTAGATGACGGTCAAATTAATTTGGGTGCGGATAATTACATTTATATAGGAACTTTGGAGTCTTACAATGCCATGGTTAAGTATTATGGAAAAGATGTGGTGGTACCTATATATGTAGAAGTAGAAAATGGTGAAAGATTAGAGCGTGCCATAAAAAGAGAGCGCTTGGAGAAAGAGCCAAAATACGCTGAACTTTGTAGAAGATTTCTTGCAGATGAGGAAGATTTTAAGGAAGAAAACATCAAAAATGCCGGTATTGAAAGAAGATACATGAATGATGATTTAGACAGATGTATTGCCGAGATTGTGGAAACAATTAATAAATTATGATATGATAAAAGTTAGGTTTGTGAATAATAAAGTCTTTGTTTGTAAGTTAAAGATTTTAGAGTTTATGTGAAAGAAAGACCGTAATCTGTAAGTTAGAGAATTTTAAAGTTTACGGGAAAAAAGACCGTAATCTGTAAGTTAAAAGATTTTAGAGTTTACAGGAAAAAAGACTGCAATTTGCAGGTTAAAAGATTAGTAGTTTATAAAGTATTAAATTTTGTTGGATATAAAGGATAGTATGGAGTCAGAAAGAATTTTAGGACAAAACCATATAGTAAAACACTTTGAAAATGCCATAAAGATGGGAAAGATTTCTCATGCTTACATTGTTAATGGGGAAAAAGGCACAGGTAAGATGCAGCTTGCAGTGGATTTTGCAAAAGCATTGCAATGTGAGGAGTTTAACGGCAAAGCATGTGGGCATTGTAAGTCGTGTAAGCAGACAGATTCCAAGAATCAGCCGGACATAAAGTATGTTACTTATGAGAAATCCGGAATTGGTGTTGACGAAATAAGAGAACAAATTAATGATGATATAGATATTAAGCCATATAGTAGCAGGTACAAAATATATATTGTTGATGAAAGTGAAAAAATGACTGTGCAGGCACAGAATGCATTGCTTAAAACAATAGAGGAGCCTCCTGAATATGCAATAATAATTTTGTTGACTACAAATGCAGACACATTTTTGCCAACAATTTTGTCAAGATGTGTAGTTCTGAATATTAGACCGGTGAAAGAGGAATTAATTAAAAACAAGTTAATGTCGGAATATGGCATTGGTGCTTATGAGGCATCGGTGGCAGCAGTTTTTAGTGGAGGTAACCCTGGAAAGGCAGTTGAACTGGCAACATCAGAAGATTTTAAGGATTTGAAAAATCATGTTGTTGGGGCATTGTTGTCGCTGGAAAAAGGTGGCATGGATATAATATCAAATAATGTAAAGGAAGCAGCATCTTTTAAGAAGCAGATTGATGAATATTTCAGTCTAATTAGAATATGGTTCAGAGATGTTTTATTATATAAGGCTTCAAAAAGTGATGATAAACTGGTATTTCAGGATGACTATAAGTTAATAGAAGAAATGTCAGAAAAAATAGATTATTATGGTATAAATATTATTTTACAACAGTTAGATAAGGCTCAGAGTAGAATAAAATCAAATGTTAATTTTGATGTAACAATGGAAGTCTTATTTTTAGCAATAAAAGAAAGGATGAATGATGGTAAAGGTAATAGGAGTTAGATTTAGACAGGCGGGAAAAATTTATAATTTTGATCCGCTGGATTTTAAAATAGAAGTTGGCAATCATGTAATTGTTGAGACAGCAAGAGGTATTGAATACGGAAAAGTTGTACAGAGTGTGCAGGAAAAAAACGAAGAAGACGTTATTATGCCTCTTAAACCTGTCATAAGAGTGGCAACTGAGGAAGATGACAAGATTGCCAAGCAAAATAAAGATAAGGAAAAGAAGGCCTTCTTTATTTGTAAAGAGAAGATTAAAAAACATGGTCTTGAAATGAAATTAATAGATACAGAATATACTTTTGATAATAATAAAGTATTGTTTTATTTTACTGCTGATGGACGAATTGACTTTAGAGAATTGGTTAAGGATTTAGCATCAGTGTTCAAAACAAGAATTGAACTTAGACAGGTTGGTGTAAGAGATGAGACAAAAATGCTTGGTGGTATTGGAATTTGTGGAAGACCACTTTGCTGTAGCACATATTTGTCAGAATTTATTCCGGTGTCAATAAAAATGGCGAAGGAACAGAATTTATCTCTTAATCCTACCAAAATATCAGGAATATGTGGAAGACTGATGTGTTGCCTGAAAAATGAGCAGGAAGCATACGAATATTTGAATTCTAACTTACCAAATGTAGGTGAAACAGTTAAAACTTTTGATGGTTTAAAAGGAGAAGTTAAGAGTGTTAATGTTTTACGTCAGAAAGTTAAAATTGTTATTGAGCAAAATGACGAAAGAGAAGAACGTGAATATTCTGTTAATGAATTGAAATTTAAGCCAAAGAAAAAGAAATTTGAGTTAGCTTCTGATGAGTTAAAAGAATTAAAAGGTTTAGAAGATATGGAAGCTTCAAAGTTAGATTAGAAAAATCAAAAGGATAATTATGAATTTAGAAAAAGAAAATAATCTGTTTTTAAAAGAAGGGGAAAGGATAGATGACCTGGAGAGAAACGGATATAAAATAATTCAGGACAGAAAGCGCTTTTGTTTTGGCATGGATGCAGTTCTTTTGTCAGGCTTTGCCCAGGTTAAAGAAAACGAAAAAGTTTTGGATATGGGAACAGGCACAGGAATTATCCCAATATTGCTTGAGGCAAAAACTGTGGGTGAAGATTTTTATGCTTTGGAAATCCAGCAGGACAGTGCTGATATGGCAAAGAGAAGTGTAATTCTTAATCATTTAGAAGAAAAAGTACACATTGTTCAGGGTGACATAAAAGAGGCGTCGGTTATATTTAAGCCGGCTTCTTTTGATGTAGTAACATGCAACCCACCTTATATGACAGAAAATCATGGGATTGAGAATTTTGAAGAGCCTAAGGCAATTGCAAGACATGAAATTAAATGTACTCTTGAGGATGTTATAAGAGAGGCTGCCAAGGTTTTAAAACCCGGTGGAAGATTTTATATGGTTCACAGACCAAGACGTTTGGTAGAAATTATGAATCTTATGAGTGTGTACAAAATTGAACCTAAACGACTTAGAATGGTACATCCTTTTAAGGATAAAGACGCAAACATGCTTTTAATTGAAGGACATAGAGGACGCAAGTCCATGATGAAAGTGGAAGCACCACTAATTGTTTACAAAGAACAGGGTGTGTATACAGACGAAATTTTAGAAATATATGGAAAAAGGTAAATTATGGCAGGAAAGTTATTTTTATGTGCGACACCAATAGGAAATCTGGAAGATATTACTTATAGAGTAGTTAGAACACTAAAAGAGGTTGATTTAATTGGTGCAGAGGATACAAGAAACAGTATAAAATTGTTAAATCATTTTGATATAAAAACGCCAATGACAAGTTATCATGAATTTAATAAATATGATAAAGCAAAGGTGTTGGTTCAGGATATGTTACAGGGAAAAAACATTGCATTAATAACTGATGCAGGAACTCCGGGAATATCTGATCCTGGGGAAGAACTTGTAAGACAGTGCTATGAAGCAGGAATAGAAGTAACTTCTCTTCCAGGAGCTGCAGCATGCATAACAGCACTTACAATGTCAGGTCAGAAAACAAGACGTTTCGTTTTTGAAGCTTTTTTGCCAAAGGATAAAAAAGAAAAGCAGCAGGTACTTGAAAGTTTAAAAAATGAAGTGCGAACTACTATTATTTACGAAGCACCTCATCGTTTAGTTAAAACTTTAAAGGAACTGGAAAAAACAATAGGCAACAGACCGCTGACTATTTGTAGAGAGTTGACAAAGAAATACGAGGAAGCTTTTCAGACAACTATCAGTGAGGCAATTGAATATTATGACAGCAGGGAGCCCAAAGGAGAGTATGTTTTAGTAATTGCAGGAAAGCCAATGGAAGAAATTCAGGCTGAAAAAAGAGAACAGTGGGAATTAATGACCATTGAGGAACACGTTCAATTCTATATGAATCAGGATATAGACAAAAAGACTGCAATGAAAATGGTTGCAAAGGACAGGGGTGTTTCAAAAAGAGACATTTATAATGAGCTTATTAAATAATAAAAATTTATTAAGCAACGAAAGTTTGTGGAGGAGATGGATCTGACTGATTTATATTCCCATTAAAAAGTGCGTAAATTTTAAACTTTTAAAACAGATTAACAAACCTCTATGGGGGCTTTATTTAAGTGAACCTTTTTTCTGAAGGCCAAAGAAAAAAGGCGCACTATTATTTTGGGAAAACAATAAAATATGGTCAAAAAAGGTACTGTGCCCTAACGATTATAAATCGTTAGAACGACAGCCCCTTTTTGGGGGGGGTGTGCGACCTGTTGTCGCTATATGAATTGATTTCTAATTAACAAAGATAATTTTTTAATGATTTTGTAATTTCATCACAATTGTCGTTAGCATGAATGTTAAGTTGTAAAGGTTTTGACAAATCAAAGGCGAATATCCCCATAATTGATTTTGCATCAACATAATTGCGTCCTGATACCAAGTCAAAATCATTTTCATATTTAACAATATCATTAACGAAAGACTTAACTTTCTCGATTGAGTTCAAGTTAACTGTAACTGTTTTCATTGCAAATACCTCCTTTAAAAACTGTCACTACTTGAATGGCACAGTTTCATCCCTCATTCGACATACAATACTAATGCCTAAAACAAATTAAGTCAAGAAAAAGAAAAGGGCAAAAATAACCAAAGTTTATACATTAATATATGAAAAAAATATCGTATTTTTATAGAAAAACCGGAAAGGTTTCCAATAACCTGTAAAAAAATTAGACAAAGTAATTTAATCGCTTTTATAAAATAGCAAAATGTACTATATTTTAGGCAAATATCACTGTTGAAAAAAATTTCGTTCATATAAGAAAAAAATCCTTAATATTATGTATAAATAGGCAAAAAGAGCGGAAAATGTTAAATTATATTTGGACTTTTATGATTATAGTTGGTGTGGTTTATGGTGTGATAACAGGTAATATTGATAAGGTTGGCAACGGAGCAGTAATGTGGGCTGAGGAAGCTGTGAAAATATCAATAACAATGTTGGGAATAATGAGCATGTGGATGGGCTTTATGAATATAGCTGAGAAATCAGGCTTAGTCAAAAAATGTGAAAAAGTAATTAATCCACTTATAAATTGGTTGTTTCCCAATTTGCCATGTAACCATAGTGCAAGACCACACATAATTACAAACATAATTGCAAATGTTTTAGGTTTGGGCTGGGCGGCAACACCGGCTGGCTTAAAAGCTATGGAAGAATTAGCAAAAAATCCAATACCACAAAAGGGAAAAATAATAGAAAGTCATATTTCCACCAACGAGATGTGTACATTTTTAGTATTAAATATCTCATCATTACAATTAATTCCTGTTAGTATGATAGCATACAGAAGCCAGTATAATTCCCACAACCCGGGAGCTATTGTTGCACCGGCAATTATTGCAACCACAATAAGTACCCTGGCAGGAGTGAGTTTTTGCAAAATCATGTGCAGGAGCGTAAGAAAATAAATAATATTAGTGTTTGACACTATAAAGCCATTAGTATAGAATGAGTGTGTCAATAAAGTAAAAACAGTTATGGTCTGGATATATTTTAATTAATTACAATTAAAAAATATTACATAAATTTAATGGTTGTATGTGAATATTAAAATTATTTAGTTTAAGGGAAGTCCGGTGAGAATCCGGCACAGTCTTTCTCTACTGTATAAGGGACGAAATAAGCATTATGTCACGGATGATTTCTGAATTATTTTATATTGACAAAAGGAGGATAAAATGAACAAAGTAACAAAGAAGATTTTAACTTTGTTAATGGCAGTAACATTAGTTGTTGGTATGTTTACTACAACATATGCCGATGAAACAAAGAAAATTAACGTAACATTTACTATTGAAAGATTTACAATTGGACAGGGCTTTTTAGTTGAACCGGTTACAGTTCAGGTAAACGAAGGGGCAGCAGCTAAGGATGTTTTAGAAGAAGTTGCCAAGGAAAAGAATTTAACAATTAATTTATCATCTTATGGATATTACATTGATTCAATCAGTTATGCAGATACAGGCGTTATTAATATTCCTGAAAGTATTCAGAAGATGCCAAGTATTGATGTTGACTATGGTTATGGAAATCAGCATTATGATGCTCCAACAAATACAAGTACAAATGCGTTATTTACAGATGACCAGAAGTTAGGTTCAGGTTCATATAGTAGCTTAGCAGGTTGGATGTATACAGTTAATAATGTTGCACCTGATGTGGCAATGGATTCACATCCTGTAAAAGATGGAGATGTTATCAGACTTCAGTTTAGCGTTTATGCAGGTGGAGCTGATTTAGGTTTTGTAAGTTACTATGAAAATATCGAAAGTGCGAAACTTCCAAATAAAGATGCACTTACTAAATTAGTAGCTAATACACCAGACAACCCTCAGGTAGCAGCAAAGGCAGAAGCTATTAAGGTTCTTGCAAATTATGATGCAACTCAGGAAGATGTAGATGCTGCATACACAAACTTAGAAAAAGTGCAGGTAACTACAACAACACAAAAGACAACTTTAAAAAAAGCAAGCATTAAGTCTTTAAAGAATGTTAAGGGTAAAAAGGTTAAAATTAAAATTAATAAGGTAACAGGTGCAAAAGGTTATCAGATTAAATATGCAACAAATAAAAAATTCAAAAACTGTAAATACAAAAACACAAAGAAAACAACATATACACTTACTAAGCTAAAGAAAAAATCAAAATGCTATGTAAAGGTTAGAGCTTACAAAAAGTCAGGAAACCAGAAAGTATATGGTAAATGGAGTAGTCCAAAATCAGTTAAGATTAAAAAATAGCAGGAAGATTGTCGCAGTAGATTTTTTAGAAATTTGCTGCGATAATTTTTAATGTAATAAGAAATTCTTTCAGAATTTCTTATTACATTAAAACGTTCCATTAGGAATGCACCCTGGGGCGAAAGGAAAAATGTTGCGCGGCAACACGCACTTGGTGCGAAGAATGCCGCAAGCAACATTCTTTTATAATAGAAATCTCAACAAAGATAAAGGTGTAGAAGATGAGAGAAAAAGTTTTAAGTACAATAAAAAAATTAATATTTATATTTTTAATAATGTTGTGTGTTGTATCACAATCTACTTCTACACAATGTAAAACAGTATTAAATAAGAAACAAACGGAAAGCTATTTACAGAAAATTTCCAAATATGAAATGTCTACAATTCAAAATCCCCAGTACGGAAGTGTAGGTGGCGAATGGTTGATAATTGGATTGGCACGTTTTGAAAAAGTTCCATCATCTTATGTAGAAATTTATTTAAACAATTTAAAAGAATATGTGAAAAAGTGCGATGGAGTTTTATCAACAAGAAAATATACAGAGTATTCGAGAGTTGTTTTAGCTTTAACTTCATTAGGTATTGATCCTAAAAATTTTGAAGGCTATGACTTATTAAAATCTTTGGCAGAATTTGATAATGTAAACAAGCTTGGAATCAATGGACCAACTTATGCATTAATAGCTTTAGACAGTGGAGATTATGCAATTCCTGAACCGGCAAAAAGTTATGATGGAAAAGTTACAACAAGAGAAAAATTGGTTGGTTTACTTGTAAATGCACAAAACGACGATGGCGGTTGGTCATATATGGGTGGCAAGTCAGATGTTGATGTGACAGCCATGGTAATGCAGGCGTTGGCAAATTATAAGAAACAAAGTAAGGTGGAAAAAGCATTAGAAAAAGGAATTGAATACCTGTCCAAAAAGCAGAATAAAACAGGGGCTTATTCCACATCTAATAGTGAAAACTGTGAAAGTACAGCACAGGTTTTAACAGCAATGTCAATGCTTAATATTAGCGTAAAAGACAGTAGATTTATAAAAAATAGAAATACAGTATTAGACGGTTTGTTGCAATTTTATTCAAATGGTGCCTTTAAGCACACTAAGGATACTTTTGTAAATCAAATGGCAACAGAACAGGGCATGTATGGACTTGTTGCGTACTACAGGAATTTAGATGACGACAGTAATCTGTATGATATGGGTGATGCCAAAAAGAATAATAATTATGGCACAGATAAGAAAACTAATAAAAAATCTTATGGAAAAAAGGGCAGTAAAACATCAGAAAATAAAAAGAACAATAGCCTAGGTAATACTACAGACAATAGCACAGGTAGCAAGTCAAAGAGTAATAGTGTAAGTTCCGGAAATAGCAAAAAATCAAATGCATCAGTGAATTCAAATAAGAATATTTCAGGCACAAATAGTGATACGAAAAACAAGTCAAAAAATAGTAAAAGCAAAAAAAGTAGCAACAATAAAGATAACAATAGCAAAATTAGTAATATAGAAGATTCAGGAAATACAGCAGAATCCGTAAATGTATCAGAGAATGAAGCCCACAAAGCTATAAATCAGAAACAGAAAGAAAAATCCGTAAAAAATTGTATAATACTAATTTTAATAATTGCTGCATTAGCGACAGCTACAGGTATAGGAATTTTTGTAAGAAAGAAAAAGAAAACTACTAAGCTAACAATGGTTGCATTATTTTTGTTAGTTACAGTAACAATGTCAGGTTGTGGTAAAAGTAATGCACCACAAAAGGAAGCCGGAAACTGCACCATTTTGGTAGAGTGTTCAACAATTTATGACAACATAAAAGATTTAGACAAAGGGTTGAAAAATCATATACCAAAAGACGGCATTATATTAAAAAGTCAGAAAGTAAAATTTTATGAAAGAGATACTGTTTACGATGTTCTAAAAAGACAGCTTGATAAAAACAGCATTCTTATGGAGGCATCTTTTACGGGAAAAAGTGCGTATGTAGAGGGCATTGATAATATTTATGAGTTCTCCTGCGGGAAGAAATCAGGTTGGATGTACAGTGTAAATGACAAATATCCACAGGTAAGTTGTAGTGAGTACACTGTAAAAGATGGCGATGTAATAAAGTGGCGATACACATGTGATTTAGGCGAGGATGTAAAATAGTGACAGATGAATTTTCAAGATACCACCCAGTTGTAAATTTAATATTTTATTTACTTGTATTAGGAACAACAATGTTTCAAATGAGTGTAGGGTTAGTTTTTATTTCTCTTTTTTCGGCAGTAGTCTATTTTTTTATGCTGAAAAAAACAGAGGGATTAAAGTATTGCGCAGTAGTTGTAGGTATAATTATTGTCTCTGCAATTATAAACCCATTGTTTTCTCATAAAGGTGGAACGTTGTTGTTTTATCTGTTTACGGGAAATCCTGTAACTTTGGAATCTATTATTTACGGATTAATATCTGCAATTATAATAGGGGCAATGTTGTTGTGGTTTTCAACTTTTAATCAGGTAATGGGAGTGGAAAGAATTTTAGGTGCAATAGGAAAAGTGCTACCAAACGTGTCTCTTTTAATAACCATGATAATGAGATTTATACCCCAGTATATAAGGCACCAACGTAAAGTTTCAATGGTAAATAAAGTCAATAAAAGAAATTATGGCGAGAAAATAAATCTTTTAAATAGAGAAAAAACTGAAAAAGAAAATGTTATAGAAGCATGCAAAAAACAAAAAAAGAAAAATGGTATAGATAAGATAATTGATAACATAAAAGAAGGCAGCAGAACTTTCTCAATAACCACCACCTGGGCGTTGGAAAATTCAATTTACACAGCGGACTCCATGAAAGCAAGGGGTTTTGGAACAGGAAGAAGAACAAATTACAGCAATTATAAATTTCAAAAAAGAGATTATTTGCTAATAGGCTGGCTGGTTATTTTATGGTTGGTTGTTGTTTTTTCATTAGAGAGAGAAAAAGTTTACACATACTATTATCCTTTTATACAAGTAAAGAATAATGTGGTTGTGTATTTGATATACGGTTTGTTGTGCTTGACACCTGTATTAATTAACGTAAAGGAGGAAATAAGATGGCTCATATTGAAATCAAGAATTTAAGTTTTAAATACAAGACGTCAGAAAAAAATAGTTTGTCAGATGTTTCCTTTACAATTAATAAGGGGGATTTTGTTGTATTATGTGGAAAATCAGGTTGTGGAAAAACAACATTGCTTAGATGTTTAAAGCCTAATATTATGCCGGCTGGAAAAACTGAAGGCGAAATATTGTTAGAGAGTAGAAACATAGAAAGTTTAACTGACAGAGAGCAGGCAAAAAAAATAGGTTTTGTAATGCAAAATCCTGAATATCAGATTGTCACGGACAAAGTTTGGCATGAACTGGCATTTGGCTTGGAGAGTATGGGTGAAAAGAACGAAATTATAAGAAGTAAAGTGGCAGAAATTGCTGAATATTTTGGCATAACTGACTTGTATAATGAGAATACAGACAATCTTTCCGGGGGTCAGAAGCAGCTTGTAAACCTTGCAGCTGTAATGATAATGAATCCTGAAATTTTGGTGTTGGATGAACCGACATCTCAATTAGATCCAATTGCAGCAGAACGGTTTATGGATATTGTAAGCAAAATTAACGAAGATTTTGGAATTACAGTTATTATTTCAGAACATAGACTGGATTATCTTCTTAAATATGCAAACAAATTAGTTGTTATGGAAGATGGCAAGTTAGTACAGTGCGGTTGTCCACAGGAGGTTTTAAGGGAAGCGTTGAATATGGAAGTAAGTCCTTTAATGCCAATACCAAGTAGGATTTTTAATGGGCATAAGGGCGCAGGACAAATTCCTATATCCACGAAAGAGGGAAGAAGCTGGCTTATAAATTATATAAGTGACAGTAAAGATGAGTCATTTTTTTCAAAAAGAAATTTTGCTGAAGAAAAATCCAGTGAATATAAATCTTACAAAAAAGATGAAAATTTGAGTGAATGTAAATCTTATAAAAAAGATGGAGATTCAAATGAAAGGAAATCTTTAAATTGGGGATGCCCTACATCATATAAAAATGAAAAGAATATGAGTGTAGTTAACGTGAAAGACGTGTGGTTTAGATACGAAAAAACCAGCAGAGATATTATAAAAGGTCTAAATCTGCATATAAATAAAGGAGAAATATTCTCAATTATTGGTGGTAACGGAACAGGAAAAACAACTACAACAATGTTGCTTAGTGGTATTCTTAAACCTTACAGGGGCAAAATCAAGGTGAAGGGTAAAATAGGATTCTTGCCACAGGACGTGCAAATTCTCTTTGAACAGGAATCTGTAATGGAAGAATTGAAAAAAGTGGACAAGTCATTGATTGAAAAAATGAACTTGCAAAAGCTTCTAAATATGCACCCTTATGATTTAAGTGGTGGGGAGCAGCAGAAGGTTGCCTTGGCTAAAGTCCTTGGAGAAAAGCCGGCTGTTTTGTTACTGGATGAGCCTACAAAGGGAATCGACAATATTTACAAAGAACAACTGGGAATTCTATTAAGGGATTTGGCTGAAAATGGAAAAACAATTATTTTAGTAAGCCACGATTTAGATTTTTGTGGAGAGTATTCAGACAGATGTGGCTTGTTTGCTCAGGGAAGTTTAATTAGTGAGGACACTGCCAGAGAATTTTTTCTGAACAATAGATTTTATACTACTACAATTGCAAAATTAGCAAGGGGGATTATTGATGGTGCATACAAAATGGAGGACATGTTATGATAAGACATTATTACATAGTATCCATACTTATAATTGTGGCGGCAATGGGAATTTTTGTGTGGTCATTTGAAAAAAGAAAACCCAAAACAAGAGAAATAGTAACCCTTAGTGTTCTAACAGGCATGGCGATTGTGGGTAGGGTTATATTTTTTATGACACCACAATTTAAACCATGCGCAGCCATAATAATAATTACAGGAATTATGCTGGGTAAACAATCAGGATTTTTATGTGGCTGTTTAACTGCGTTTATTTCAGACTTCTTTTTCGGTCAGGGACCATGGACCCCTTGGCAGATGATTGCTTTTGGTTTAATAGGTGTACTTTCGGCAATTGTATTTAGTGGAAAAAGACAAAAGCATGCAGAAAAAAGAGTTCTAATTAGTATATATGGTTTTTTTGTAACATTTGTACTGTACGGACTAATTCTTGATACGGCCACAGTTGTTATGTACACAGACAAGCCAAGATTGTCTACGTTTCTGGCAACTTACGGTGCAGGTATATTTTTTAACTTTGTACATGGTTTATCCACTTTTGTTTTTCTAATGATTTTGTCTCAGGAAATGTTTAGAAAAATAAAAAGAATAAAAGTTAAATTCGATATGTTTAGTTAGGTAGTATATAAAAATATTTTAAATTGGCAATTTAAATAAAAGTTTAATTTAACATATATGATAAATATGTTATAATGAGCTGTAAAAAATAATAAGAAGAGAGGTATAAATTGTGCTTAAAGCAGAAAATTTATCACTTTATGTAGATGATGAAGGGGAAGAAAAGTGTCTCCTTAATGATATTTCATTTCAGGTTGATGATGGGGAAATGCTTGTTATTACAGGTCCAAACGGAGGTGGAAAGTCCACTTTAGCCAAAACATTAATGGGTATTAACCATTTGAATAGTGGAAAAATTATATTAGACGGTGAGGATATAACAGATTTTGACATTAATCATAGGGCAAATGCAGGAATTGGCTATGCATTTCAGCAACCACCAAGATTTAAAGGTATGACAGTTTTAAGACTTTTAAAACTTGCGTCAGGAGAAAATCTTTCAGATGAAGAATGTTGTAATCTATTGAAAGCCGTTGGTCTTTGTGCAAAGGATTATATTCACAGACAGATAGACGGAACACTTTCAGGTGGAGAGATGAAGAGAATTGAGATTGCATCTGTTCTGGCTAAGGAACACTCACTTTGCATTTTCGATGAACCGGAGGCAGGAATTGATTTGTGGAGTTTCTCAATGCTTATACACAAGTTTGAAGAAATCCATACAGAGAAAAAACAAAGTCTTATTGTAATTTCACATCAGGAAAAAATTATTAATATGGCAGATAAAATCATGATTATTGATAATGGAAAGATAAAAAAAATAGGCACTAAAGATGAGGTTCTACCATATCTTACCGGTGTGCAGGAATGTCATAAATGTGCAGAAGAATTGGAGGGAAGAGCGTAATGGTGAAGCTTAACAATGTAACTGAAGAAGTTTTAAATGTTATTAACGATAATGAATTTAGCCAAAGCGGTGCCTTCAATCTTAGAGAAAATGGCGTATCTATTTGTCATGGAGACAGTGAACACATTAAGATTAGAAAAAAAGAAGACAATCCGGGAATAAACATTTATATTGACGGAAAAACAAACGGTGAATCAGTATATATACCGGTGGTTGTTAGTGTTTCAGGTATGATTGATCTTGTTTATAATGATTTTTACAT
Source organism: Eubacterium sp. (assembly GCF_057858645.1). Classification (NCBI taxonomy): domain Bacteria; kingdom Bacillati; phylum Bacillota; class Clostridia; order Eubacteriales; family Eubacteriaceae; genus Eubacterium; species Eubacterium sp. The sequence continues at coordinate 30,477 of NZ_DBLZZO010000023.1, read as the reverse complement.
TGAAGATGGGGCAAACGTAAACATAATTGCCGGCTGTGGAATTCATAATAGTGGTTGCAATGAAAGCAGACATGATGGTATTCATACTTTCCACGTTGGAAAAAATGCAAATGTACGCTACGTGGAGAAACACTATGGCGAAGGTAATGGAACAGGCGCAAGAGTTTTAAATCCTGTTACAAATATCATTGTGGGAGATAATTCTGTTTTTACTTTGGATACAGCGCAGATTGAGGGTGTAGATTCAACTGTTAGAGAGACAAATGTTGAACTTGGAAAAGAAGCCAAGCTATATGTAACTGAGCGTCTTATGACAAGTGGTGAGCAGAAGGCAGAGTCAAATATTGAAGTTCAGCTTAACGGCGAAAACAGTTCGGCACAGATAGTTTCAAGATCCGTTGGAAAAGGAAATTCAGTACAGACATTCCATCCAAATGCCATTGGAAATAACAAATGTCAGGCCCATATACAGTGTGATTCAATTATTATGGACAAGGCTGAGGTTGGTTCAATACCGGAAATTAGAGCAAAAAACATAGATGCGGCAATTATTCATGAAGCTGCAATAGGAAGAATTAATGATGAACAGCTTCTTAAGTTAAGAACATTAGGTTTAACAGAGGAAGAGGCTGAAGCAGTTATTATACAAAACTTTTTAAATTAAAAAATATAGTGTCAAAAGGTCATAACCCAAATTGTGTAAAAACAGGTGGAGTTATGACCTTTTAATGTTGTAGTTTTGATTACAGAGATTGTTATGTGTTACGTACTTTTATAAACCCACAAAAAACTTAAATTTATTAGTTGAATTTACTAAAATAAGGTGTTATTATGATTCAGGTTGTAAAATAAATTTTACATAACTATATTCTAAATACATAGAAAAGAGGTCGTGAAAATGGAAGAATATGGATATCTATGGCAACTTGCTTTAATATTAGCAAGCACTAAACTTTTTGGTTTGGTAACAAAGAGATTCAAAATGCCACAAGTAGTAGGCGCGTTATTAGCAGGACTTATTTTAGGACCGGCAATTTTAGGTAACTTGTTAAATGGTGTTATGGTTGGGGGACACGATTTAGGTGCTTTAACATTATATCAGACATCATTTATTGATCATATGGCAGAAATAGGCGTAATTGTTCTTATGTTCTGTGCAGGTCTTGAAACTGATATTAACGAATTAAAAAAATGCGGTTTAGCGTCATTTGTAATAGCAGTTGTAGGCGTAATCGTACCATTAATTGGTGGTGGATTATTTACATATTGGTTCTTAGAAGCAGGCTGGATTGAACCTGCAAAGGCTTCATCATTATTTATGCAGGCTGTTTTCGTAGGTGTAATTCTTACTGCAACATCAGTTAGTATTACAGTTGAAACATTGCAGGAAATGGGCAAGTTAAAAACAGCTTCAGGTAATGCAATTTTAGGTGCAGCCATTATTGATGATATTTTAGGTATTATTGCACTTACAATTGTAATCAGTTTAGGTGGAGAAAGCGGAAAGGGTGCAGAAACAACACCACTTGGAATGGTATTATTAAAGATAGTATTATTCTTTGTATTTGTTGCTGTATTCGGATTTATTGTTTACAAATTATACAAGAAATGGTGTGAACATGACGGAAAAGGAATGCACAGACATGCTATTATGGCGTTTGTAATCTGTCTTCTTATGTCATTTGCAGCAGAATATTTCTTTGGTGTTGCAGATATTACAGGTGCCTTCTTTGCAGGTGTAATTATTTCAATGACACAGAAAGATCAGTTTATTGCATCAAAATTTGATGTTGTAGCATATATGCTTTTAAGCCCAATCTTCTTTGCAAGTATTGGCCTTAAGGTAGATGGTAAGGCAGTTGCAAGTATGGGAATTTTAATTGTTGTATATGCAATTGTATTAACAATTATTGCCATTATTACAAAGATTGTTGGTTGTGGACTTGGTGCAAAAGTATGTGGATATAAAAATTACCAGTGCCTAAGAATTGGTGTCGGTATGGTATCCAGAGGTGAAGTTGCATTAATCGTTGCAAACAAAGGTATCGAGGCAGGACTTATGAGTTCTGAACTTGTAGCACCTGTAATTATCGTTGTTATTGCAACAACAATCATTACACCTATTGTACTTAAACCTGTATTTTTGAAGACAGGTCAGGATGTTGTAAAAGAAAGTAAGTTAGTCGAAAACATTGAGAACAGAGATAAGTACAACAGACCAATAGAAGGCTAAAATATTTAATAAATACAAGTTATATACCTCTTTATCGGATGCCCGGTAAAGAGGTTTTCCTTTTTTGTTCTCGAATAAAATTTCTATGCATAGATTTATAAAAAAGACAGGGTTTCGTATGGAGATTTTAGTTAAACTATCTTCTTTTATAATTCCGGGAGTAATGCTTTTTATTACAATATACGGAATTAAAAGTAAGAGAAATATATATGATGATTTTGTTTCGGGAGCAGCAGATGGGTTAAAAACAGTGGTAAAAGTTTTGCCAACGTTAATTGGACTTATGGTTGCTGTAGGTGTTTTAAGTGAATCCGGCTTTATGGAATTTTTAGGAAAATGGTTGGGAAAAATAACTAATCCTTTAGGTTTTCCGGGAGAACTTATGCCGGTTACAATTGTAAAAATATTCTCTTCATCGGCAGCAACGGGTATGGTTCTTGATATTTTTAAAAGATATGGCCCTGATTCATATCTTGGTATAGTTACTTCATTAATGATGAGTTGTACGGAAACTATATTTTATACAATGTCTGTATATTACATAACTGCAAAAGTAACGAAAACAAGATGGACTTTGCCTGGTGCAATTTTGGCAACAATTGCTGGAACAATTGCCAGTGTAATACTTGCAAAATTAATGTAAATACTATATATTTTGATTAGATATTTGTCAGAAAAATAAAATATATAGGAGGCAAAAATGATTTATACAGTTACATTTAATCCATCTATTGACTACATTGTTTCAGTGGATGATTTAAAGTTAGGATTGGTAAACAGAACATCAGAAGAGCTTTTGTTCCCGGGTGGAAAGGGAATTAATGTATCAATGGTTTTAAGTAATCTTGGGTTTGAAAATACAGCTCTTGGATTTTTAGCAGGATTTACAGGTGAAGCTATTGAAAGCATGTTAAAGAGCAACAGAGTAAATGCTGATTTTATACAGGTTGCAGAAGGCATTACAAGAATTAACGTTAAGATTCGTGCTCAGCAGGAAAGCGAAATTAACGGTATGGGACCTGCAATTAAGAAAGAAAACATTGACGAATTATATAAGAAATTAGATCAGTTGCAGGATGGTGATATTTTAGTTTTAGCGGGAAGTATCCCAAGTGTTATGCCGGAAACAATGTACAGTGACATTATGGAATATTTACAGAACAAGGATGTTAAGATTGTTGTTGATGCAACTAAGGATTTATTACTTAACGTTCTTAAATATAAACCATTCTTTGTTAAGCCAAACAATCATGAATTAGGTGAAATTTATGGTGTTGAATTAAAGACAAGAGAAGATGTTGTTCCGTATGCAAAGAAGATGCAGGAAGAAGGCGCAAGAAACGTTCTTGTATCAATGGCTGGCGAAGGTGCTGTATTAGTTGCTGAAGATGGACAGGTTTACAAGAGTCCATGTCCAAAGGGCAAGGTTAAAAATTCTGTAGGTGCAGGAGACTCAATGGTAGCCGGATTTATTGCAGGTTATTTAGAAACAGGCGACTATAAGGAAGCACTTAGAAAAGGTTTATTAACAGGTAGTGCAAGTGCATTTAGTGATAATTTAGCAACTAAGGAAGAAGTTGAAGAATTAGGCAAGACTTTCCAGTTAGACTAAGTATTAAACAGAATTAGAGAGTCTGATTAATAAAATAATTAATAAATAAAATCACTCTGAAGTATAATATTTTAGTTTATGGGTGAAATTTAATTAAACTAAAGCTTGGTAAAATTTAATATATTAATTTATAAAATGAGCAGAAACTCTAATTAGAAGTTGGGTGTGTTGACATTCAACTATAATTTGGAATTTCTGCTTATTTGCTTATGTAATGTTAATAATAATATTCTAACCACTTCTCAACTACATCAAAGCTTGTAGGTCCAATAGTTAGAAAACTATTATGAAATCTTTTTGTATCGAATTCTACTCCAAATTTTTTCGTGAATTTATTCTTTAGATTAATAATTTCTAAATAGCCAACATAGTATTGCAAATAATTTGCAGGCTCTTCAATTACAGCCTCGTAAATTGAATTACAGGCATTGTCATCAAAAATACTATAAGTTGACAGAAACTTTTTTGTGCCCTTACGGTTCCAACCTTCATAGTTAATTCCAATATCACAAAGAGAATAGAGAGCCAATGAGTATGAAGTGTTACAACTTAAAGCTCTGGCAACAATAGAGTCTTTGTATTGATATTTATAGGAAAAAATTTCCGTATAAGTTGCCCAACCTTCGGAATAGCCACCAAAATTTAATATGTGCCTAATGGGAGAAGGATTAGTTGAGGCAAAAAAATTGTTTTGATACATATGTCCCGGTATTCCTTCGTGTGCTAAAGTGGCATAAAGATTTTGCCCTTTATTCTTTTTTGAATTATTAATATAAATATTGTTTTTGTTCTTACTGTCAATTGCCGGTGACAAATAAAAAGCAGGACTTAAGTGTTTTTCTAAGGTTTTATCAACATACTTAATATTAAAAGAGTAATTTTGTTTTATTTGAAAATCCCCGGAACTTTTTTTCGTAAGTTCTTTTAAAATATCTTTTGGAGATTTAGCCACTGACAAACGTTCAGCAGCGTCCAACTTCTTATCTAATGAAGGACTTATGCTGTACAAAGAATAGAGACTTTTCATATCCTTTGTTATCTGTTCCTGAATCATTGCTTTTATCTCTAATATGTTTCTGTTACTACCGGTATAGGTTTTAACCAGATACTCGTAATAATTTTTGCCGTTTGGCAAATTACATAGACCACCTTGGTTTTTACAATAGCCCTGCTTCATTAGAGAGGAGAGAGTACTAATAATGAGATTGTAACCTGAGATTACACTGTTTTGTAAATATTTTTTATTTTGTGCAATAAAAGCCTGTTTTTGTGACCCACTTAAAAAAGAACATTCATTGATTTTTTGTACAAAAGATTTGTGTAGAAGGTTATTTTCAGGGACTTTGTCACCAACAAAATCCTGACATTGGTTAATTATGTTTTTGCAACAAAATGAGCTGATAAACACATTTTCCTTTGCTTTCAGTTTTTGAAAATCACAAATGTCCTTAAAGTAGTCGTAAACCTGGGACAAAAGCTTTAAATATGTGGTAATGTCCTGCTTGTTTTTAAAAGTATATTCAGAAAAAAGTATGGGAAGTTGGGACTGAAGACCTGTTGTGGGACTTAATATTTCTGAGCATAAGCATAAATCAGCAAAATCAAGCTGATTATTAAAATAACCGGCTAAGGTATCGTATGTTATTTTCTGTTTAACAGATAATTGATTATAATTGAATTTTTTTAAAATATTAATTTGGTTTATGTAGAATTTCTGACTATCCATCATGGATTGATAACTGTATTCTCCGAGAGTTGGTTCTTTCACATTAATATTCCATTTTTCCGGGTGTTCCAAATAAAAATGCAAACTTAAGTAGTCATTAGACAGATTAATTTTAAAAAGCTGATTAGTATACAAGTCAAAATTATACTGATCCTGATTTTTGTAATGGGGTGTTGAATCCGCATAATCGTTACTTGGGGAATGATTATAAAAAGCTGCAAAAAAGTAAGTTATGAAGATAAAAGTAACTAAACCAATAATAAAAACAGCTAAAAATTTTTTTGATTTTAACATTGAGTTTATATTTTTCATTTGAGGCTCACCGAAAAACTAATTATTATAGAATATGGAAAGTCGCGTAAAATTATGATATTTTAGAATAGTATGATAAAATATCATTTAGTAAAGGGAAGAAAGAGGTGGATTATGTCAATTTTAATGTTACATCCAGTATTTAAGGATGCCATTTGGGGCGGTAAACTATTAAAAAACTTTGGATACGAAGAAGCCGGGGATAATGCAGGCGAGTGTTGGGGAATCAGTGCTCATCAAAACGGAGACTGCACAGTTGCAAATGGAGAATTTGCAGGCAAAAAGCTTTCATGGTGTTATGAAAATCATAGAGAATTGTTTGGAAACATAAAAGAAGATGTTTTTCCTTTATTAATTAAAATAATTGGAGCAGAGGATGATTTAAGTATACAGGTTCATCCTAACAACGAATATGCAGCAGAACATGAAAACGGTGCATTAGGAAAAACAGAATGTTGGTATATTTTAGATTGCAAAGAAGATGCTACTATTGTTATTGGTCACAATGCCAAGGACAAAGCAGAGTTAGAAGACATGATTAGAAACAAAAAATGGAACGACTTAATCCGAGTTATTCCAATTAAGAAGGGAGATTTCTTCCAGATTAATCCGGGATGTCTTCATGCTATAAAAGGTGGAACTTTATTAATAGAAACACAGCAAAGCAGTGATGTTACTTACAGAGTTTATGACTATGACAGACTTCAGAATGGTAAGCCAAGGGAACTTCACGTTCAGCAGAGTATTGACTGCATTACTGCACCACATGTTGACTATAACGAAGAAAAAGTTGTAGAAAAACATGATGGCATGACTAGCGAAAAATTAGTTACATGCCCATATTACACATTGGAAAAATGGGACGTTGATGGAGAATATGAATTCAAGATGGACAAGCCATTTTTAAACGTAAGTGTAATTGACGGTAAGGGAGAAGCTGACGGAATTAAAGTTAAGAAGGGGGATCACTTTATAGTTCCTGCAACAATGGACAGTTGCGGTTTTTCAGGAAAAATGACAGTAATGGTATCTTACTGCTAAAGAAAAAAGAAAGTTGGGGAATATATGTTATCAGAAAGAGGACTTCAGATAATTGAAAAGTTAATAGATAACAATCGTGTGTCGATTACATCAAAGACTCTTGCATTATATCTAGGGGTGTCAGAAAGAAGTGTAAAAACTTACATTAAGGAAGTGTCTGATTTTTGCGAAGAACACAAGATGATATTAGAAAGAAAGCCGGGCATAGGTTTTGTTGCTAATTTTACAGACGAGCAAATCAGTCAGATTAATGAATTAAAGAGAGACAAGAAAATCGTAATGTCTAAACGCCAGAGAATGGGATATATTATGTATATTCTTTTAAGTGGCTGGGACACATATACGTTATCATTATTTTCAGAGGAATTAAATGTCAGCAAAAAAATGATTGGTGACGACATTAATTCCATATCAAAAGAATTAAAAAAATACGGAATCAAAATTAACAGAGTGGCAGGACATGGTGTTTTTATAACAGGAGATGAATTTTCCATTAGAAAAGCCATGAAAACATGCTGCACATACGCAATCGGAAGCAAGGTAATAGAGGAAACTTACGATTACCGAATGAACATAGAAGAAGAGGAACTTTGGATAAATAACTTTGGAAAAGATAATTTTGAAAAATCAATAGAAGTTATTCATGCGGTAGAAGAAAAGTTTGACGTGGCATATACGGACTATAGTTTCAGAATGTTGGCAGAATATTTGTCTATTCAGTTGTTCAGAACAAGAATGGGAAATGTAATAACTGAGGACATTTATATTCCTGAAACATTTAATAGAAATGAGAGTCTTGTAAATATGGTTGTGGAACATTTTGAACAGCTAGGAAAAGTAAATCTAAACGAATATGAGAAGCAGTATATTGATATTTTATTTGCTTCAGCAGCAGTGCAAACTGCGGAAAATGCAAATAAAGTCCACATGATTTCAGAATTTGAAGAAAAAAATAAAGAAATCTGCGAGGAAATGCTGGAATATCTTTCAGAAATTTTGAATATAAATCTTTTAGACAATGAATTATTAAGGACAAGTTTGGAAGGTTTTATACCGGCATCAATTGTTAGAACAGCTTATGGAATTGAAGTTAAGAATCCGTTCTTATCAGATATAAGGGAAATGTATTCGGGAATTTTCGCCACATGTTTTACATTAGGAAAATTCTATGAGGAATACAGTAAATCCATACCTACAGATCATGAAATATCATTTATTGCCCTATATTTAGGTGGTGCTTTGCACAGAAATGTTAAAAATGTGAAAGCTGTTTTAATTGGAACAAGCGGTATTGCAGCAGCAAATATTGTCGCCAGAAAAATAGAAAGTAAAATATCTGATATTAAGATTGTAGCCATACTTTCATCAGGCAAAATAGATTGTATTGACGATTATGAATTTGATATTGTATTATCAATGCTTCCAAACTTCAAATACAATGACAAAGTTGTTTATATTTCACCAATTGTAAGTAAAACTGACGAGAAAAATATAAAGGATGCCTGCTTTGAGACTCTGTCACATCCGAAGCTTGAAAAAGATAATTTTACGGATATGATAGACAAAGATCATATTCTTTACGTTGAGGAGAAGGTCGATAGAGATTTTGTCTTAAAAGCAGCCTGTAAACAATTAGTAAACGAGGGATATGTTACTAAAGAGTTTTACAATGATGTTCTAAAAAGAGAAAACATTGAGCCTACTGCAATTGGTAACGGCGTAGCAATTCCTCATGGAATGCCGGGAAATGTTATTAAGCCAAAAGTATATGTTATTAGTTTAAAGCATCCACTTAATTGGGGTGGGAAAATGGTAAACGTTATGTTTTTACTTGCATTAAACTTCAATAACGTAACAACAACAAAGGCATTTTTCTCAGATTTTGCACGAATTGTCGGTTCGGAAGAGAAACTTGAGAAGTTCAAAAAATTAGACAATGTTCAAAAAATGGAGCAAAATCTTAAAGAAGAGTTGCATTGGAAGTAAAAAATATAAGACAATTAAAAATGTTTCAATCCCAGTGGATAAAAAGCTTATTGAAAATTGCACTAACTTTAGTGCAATTTTCTTTTTTTGCGACAATTGAAAAAAAATAAATATGTAGCTAGAATAAAATCACGCAGAGGTGATAACTTAAAGAGAAGGAGGACAAAATTTTGGCTAAAGAACTTATGAACGAAGCAATCGTAATGTTCGATGTTGAAGCTAATAGTGCTGAGGAGGTAATCAGACTTATAGCTGATGCAATGGACAAGGACGACAGACTTATTGACAAGGAAGGATATGTAGCGGACGTTTTGGCTAGAGAGGCAAGCTCAAGTACAGCAGTAGGTTTCTCAGTTGCTACACCTCATTCAAAGTCAGTACATGTTAAGGAACCATCACTTGCATTTGTTCGTCTTGCTAAACCAATGAAGTGGGATGATTCAGAAGAAGTTGATATGGTATTCCAGATAGGTGTTCCATCACCAGGACAGGGTGACAGACATCTTGAAATTTTAGCTGGTTTGTTTAGAAAAGTTATGCATGATGACTTTAGAGAACAGCTTGCTAATGCAAAAACAGCCGATGAGGTTATTAATCTTATAGGCGCAGTTTAAAACCTAAATAGGTAAAAGATTATGTGATAGGAGAAAAGTTATGAAAGAATTAGTTGATATTTTAAAACACACTAAAACACATCTTATGAATGGTGTATCTTACATGATTCCAGTTGTTGTTGGTGGTGGTATTTTAATGGCTATTGCCGTTTTATTAACAGGTCAAGGAGTAGCTCCAGTATGGGGTTCAGGAATTCCTTACTGGTTATGGACAATCGGATCTGATGCTCTTGGATTAATGTGTCCTGTATTCGCAGCATACATTGCTTATTCAATCGCTGACAGACCTGGTATTGCAGTAGGTATGGCAGGTGGATTTATGGCATTGAACATTCCTACAGGTTTTGCTGATGGCGCTGTTAAAACAGCTTCAGCAGGATTTATCGGAGCAGCTATTGCTGGTTTACTTGGTGGTATTATTGCTCATTACTTAAAGAAGATTCCACTTCCTAAGTCAATGCAGTCACTTAAGTCAATTATCATCATTCCAGTAATTGGTGTATTGGTAGTTGGTATTATAATGTTTGCATGCGGAACACCTATTGCAGCATTCATGACATGGTTAGAAGATGTTATGAGAAACATGGCTCACGGAGATCATGGAAACTTAGCACTTGCAGGTATTAGTGCTTTAGCAGCACTTATGATTGCAACAGACCTTGGTGGTCCTGTAAATAAAGTTGCTTACTCAATCTTAATGGTAGCATTTGTAGGTACAGGTATTTATACATTTGCAGCTCCAGTTGGTATTGCTATTTGTGTACCTCCAATTGGATGTGGTGTTGCATCATTACTTTTAAAGAAGAAGTTCTCAAAAGAAGAACAGGATGCAGGTATCGGTGCTATAGCAATGGGCTTCTGTGGTATCACAGAAGGTGCTATTTCATATACAGCAGCAGATCCTGCAAGAATGATTCCTATTAATATGATTTCATCAGCAATTGCCGGTGGTATCGCAGGATTCCTTGGAGTTGGTGCTAAGATGTCAGCTTGCTGGGGAGGTTTAATCGTAGCTCCTGTTATTCAGGGTGAAAGCTTCTTAGCTGGTTGGCCATTTTACATTATTTGTATCTTAATTGGTGTTGCAGTTTATGTACTTCTTTGTGCATTACTTAAGAAAGATTATGTAGCTCCAGAACCAGAAGATATGGGAGATATTGATATCTCATTTGAATAAGATAAAGTTTTTGAATTACAACTGAACACTAAATGAGAACCACTTTTTAGTGGTTCTCATAAATTAAAAAAATAAAATTATTGTATGAAAGAGAGTGATTAGATATGAAATTTTTAGCAGTTACAGCTTGCCCATCAGGGGTAGCACATACTTATATGGCAGCTGAAGCAATTCAGCAGGCATGTGAAAAAGCAGGAGTTGAATGCAAGGTTGAAACACAGGGTTCAATCGGAATTGAAAATCAGATTACAAAGGCAGATGTAGAATCAGCAGATGCTGTTATTCTTACAACAGATATGCCTATTAAGAACGTTGAAAGATTTGACAACCTTAAGAAAGTAAAAATTGGAATCAGCCCAGCAATTAAGCAGGCAGATGCTATTGTAGCTAAAATGATTTCAATGCTTAATGCATAAATAAAGTTTATAAAGGATTAGCCAAAATCCTGCTTTTATGAAGCGTTATTACTTGATCGATTATAGGCATTTATGATCATAGAAATGATATAAGGCAGGTAGTTATTGCCTGCCTTATAAAAAAATATAAAGCACATGAAAGACTTTAATAATGATATAGGAACGATTAATTAAAGTAGAAAATTATTGCATAAGCAATTAACATATATGAATTATTAAAGAAAAAAGAGAGAGATTTTTAAATTAGGAGGAAATTAAAATGGTAAGTAGAACATTAACAGTAAACAATCCGGAAGGATTACACATGAGACCAGCAGGAGTTGTAGCAAAGGAAATGGGAAAATTCGCATGTGATGTTACAATCGTATTTGGAGATAAGAGAATCAACGCAAAGAGCCTTATTAATATTATTTCAGCTTGCATTAAGAAAGGTGCAGAAGTAACTTTCGAATGTGATGGAGCTGACGAAGAAGAAGCAATGGCAAAAGTTGTTGAATTAGAAAGCCAGAATTTTGGTGAATAAGAGGTAAGATTATGTACAAGGGTATTGCAGGTTCTGAGGGAATCGGAATCGGAAAAGTTGTTATAATTGAAGAACATGAAATTAACATTGAAAATAAGAAAGTAACAGATACTGATAATGAAATTAAACGTCTTCAGGATGCCATTGAGAAGTTTGTAGAAATTACAAATCAGATGGCAGAAAAAATGGATGTTACAGTTGGCAAAAAAGATGCAGATATTCTTAGAGGACATATCCAGATGCTTCAGGATCCTATGATTGAGGAGCAGATTTCTACTCTTTTAGTAGCTGAAAAGATTACAGCAGAAATGGCTGTAGACCAGGTTTTAGAGCAGACAGCAGAAATGTTTGCACAGATTCCTGATGAATTACTTCAGCAAAGAGCAACAGATTTTAGAGATATTAAAACAAGAATGATTAAAATTCTTCTAGGTATTGAAGAAGTCGATATATCACAGGTACCAGCAAATACTGTTTTGGTTGCCAGAGATTTAACACCATCAATGACAGCAGGAATTAACCCTGATAATATTGCAGGAATTTTAACAGAAGTAGGTGGTAGAACGTCACATTCAGCAATTCTTGCAAGAGCAATGGAGATTCCAGCCGTACTTAGTATCGAAGGTATTTGCAGTATTGTTAAAAACGGTGACGTAGTTGCGATAGACGGTACAAGTGGAGAAGCAATTGTAAATCCTGATGAGGATACTGTAAAAGAATATGAACAGAAATTAGCTGATTACAAGAAAGAAAAAGCTTTACTTGCAGAGTATGCCGGAAAACCATCAGTAACAAAGGATGGTACAAAGGTTGAATTAGTTTGCAACATTGGAAAACCAGAAGATGCAAAGAAAGCTGTTGAATGTGATGGCGAAGGAATTGGTTTATTCAGAACTGAATTCTTATTTATGGATAGAGACAGTGTTCCAACAGAAGAGGAACAGTTTGAAGCTTACAAGTCAGTAGCTGAAACAATGAAGGGTAAACCGGTAATCATCAGAACATTAGATATTGGTGGTGACAAGGCTATTCCTTATTTAGGATTAGAAGAAGAGGAAAATCCATTTTTAGGATTTAGAGCTATTCGTTATTGTTTACAGAGAACTGATTTATATAAGACACAGCTTAGAGCTTTAGTAAGAGCAAGTGCATTTGGAAAGATTAAAATAATGGTTCCATTAGTAACTTGTGTGGACGAGCTTCGTAGCGTTAAGGCAATGGTTGCTGATATTATGAAAGAACTTGATGGTGAAGGAATTGCATATAACAAGAATCTTGAGATTGGTGTTATGATGGAAACTTCAGCAGCATGTATGATTGCTGATATCTTAGCAAAAGAAGCAGCATTCTTTAGTATTGGAACTAATGACTTAACAGGTTATACAATGGCAGTTGACAGAGGAAATGCTAAGGTTGCATATCTTTACTCAACATACCAGCCGGCTGTACTTCGTTCAATTAAGAGAATCATTGAATGTGGTAAGAAGGAAGGCATTATGGTAGGTATGTGTGGTGAAGCAGCAGCAGATTCTAAGTTAATTCCATTACTACTTGCATTTGGTCTTGATGAGTTTAGTGTAAGCGCAACAAGCGTATTAAAGACAAGAAAGACGATTTCAAATTGTACAGTAGAAGAATGCAAGGCATTAGCTGACAAGGTAATGCAGTGCAATACTGAAGAAGAGGTTTTAGATATTTTAAAATAAAGTTAGCATAGCATAAACTCCCCCGGCGCGTGTACCAGATAGTTAATTGAAGGTGCACGCGCTTTGGAGGATTTTTGTATTTATAAGGTAAATATGCTAATATGAGTAATGGTTCATAAATGCAGGAAGTTATTTTTTATACTATGAAATTACGTGCTAAATTAATGTGTGCTTTGTGTTAGGAGTAGCATAAACTACATGTTACATTAAATAACCAACCTTGCAGGATATGATAATATACAAAATATACACAATAGGCAGGAGGATAAGATGGACATTAAACTTATTGCAACAGATGTAGATGGAACTTTAGTAGGGGCAGACCATATGGTAATTCCAAAGGTAAACATAGAAGCAATGAATATGGCCAAGGAAAAAGGAATTATTAACGTTATCAGTACAGGTCGTTCACTAAGTTTGACAGCAGGTGAAATCGAAAAATTAGGTTGTATTGACTATGCTGTAATTTCAAATGGTGCGGCAGTTGTAGACTTAAAAGACAACAGTGTGATGACAAGCTGCTATTTAGATAAGAAAAAAGTAGAAGAAATTGTAAATATTTTTAATAAATATCCATTAGTATATGAAATTTATGCTGATAAAAAAGGGTTTATAAGCCAATATACATATGATAATTTCAGAAAATGTTCATTACCAAATGAATTCATGGATTATTATAAAACAAAAATGGAAATGTATGATGATCCAATGGATGTTGTTAGAAACACTAATGTTGAAAAGTTTAATGTGGATTACACACCCGAAGAATGTATTGAAGATTTATATAAGGATTTAGAAAAAGTAACAGATATAGTTATAACAGCCGGCTTTAAGGGAAATGTTGAAATTACAGCAGTTGGTGCAGACAAGGGAAAAGCACTTAAGTTCCTTTGTGACGAGATTGGTGTAGACATGAAGAATGTAATGGCATTCGGTGATTCAGGAAATGATGTAACAATGTTGACAGAAGCCGAAGAGTCCTACGCTATGGTATCAGGAAACGAACTTGCAAAAAAAGCGGCAAAGTATGTAACAAAACTTTCTAATGAAGATGGTGGTGTTGGAGAAACAATAAAAGAGTATTTGACAAATACTGAAAAATAAATGAAAATAGAACTATCAATACTAAGGAGGAAATTATGCTAGCTAGGGAAAGACAAAATAAAATTGTAGAGATGGTGAATGCTAATGGTTCTGTCTTAGTAAAAGAATTAAGTGAAATGTTCGAAGTCACTGAAGATAGTATTAGAAAAGATTTATCATTATTAGAAAAGAAAGAACTGCTTAAGAAAACATACGGTGGAGCAGTAAGAAACAGAGTCAATACTCATGAACTCTATGTTTCTCAACGTAAAGGAAAAAACGTTGAGGAAAAAAAGAAAATTGCAAAAAAAGCATTTGAGTTAATAGAAGAAGGAGATTTTATTTTCTTAGATATCTCAACTATTAATATAGAGTTGATTAAGTTAATTGTTGAAGCTAACCTTAATGTTACTGTTGCAACTAACATGATTGATGTAATGCTTGGTTTTACAGCATCTTTAGATACCAATTTGATTTTCGTAGGTGGTAAGTTGAACAGAGGACGTGATGGCTTTATTGGTTCATATACTAATAAACAAATTGGCGAATTCAGTTTTGACAAGGCATTCATGGGAGTTGTAGGTGTAGACATTAAGAGAAACAAAGTTTACACATATACAACAGACGATGCATTAACCAAAAAAGTCATTATGGAAAATAGTGAGAAATGCTATATGCTAATGGAAAGCACTAAGTTTGCAAGAGAAGGTAATTACAGATATTCTTCAATAGATGAATTTGAAGGAATTATTTTAGATGAAGAACCAAGTGAAGAAGTACAAAAGCATTTGTCAGACAAGAAAGTAACAGTTTTATATTAGGAAAACTACAACTACAAATTAAGATAAGACGTTGCATTAATGAATTTGATTTAGTGAAAAAATCAGATTAATTAATGTGACGTTTTTCTTTTAAAACAATGTAGATTTTTGTATAATATTGACTATAAGATAAGAGCGGAAAAATATAAAAATAAAAAAGTATATGATGGAAAAAAATACATATTTTCCATACAAAACATAATAAATGTATAAAAAATGGGACTTTTTTTAACTAGAAACAATAAAAAACAATAAAAAGTAATAAAAAACAATAAAAAATCGTTGACTTAGGTTAAACAGGGATGTACAATTAAATTATCAAATAGGAGGTGGAACTATGAGTGATTTAATCAAAACAGATAGAATTGAAACATTGAAGAATAGAATGTTATCTCTTCCTAGATATGCTTCAATAGAGCAGGCAAAAATTATTACAGACACATACAAAGAGCATGAGGGAGAACCAAGAATTATGCAGAGAGCATATTCACTTAAGAATGCTCTTGAGAAAATAAACATAAGCGTTGAACCAGAAGAATTAATTGTTGGAAATAGAACAGCAGGAGTTAGATATGGAGTAGTATTCCCAGAGAGCGGTAGCACATGGGTAGATAAGGAATTTGAAACTCTTCCAACAAGACCCCAGGACAAATTTAACGTAAATGAAGATGACATTAAATATTTTAGAGATGTTATTTATCCATATTGGCAGGGAAAATCATTAGAGGATGTTCTCAGATCAAGATATGGTGAAGAAATTGATGAAATTGCAAAGGTTGTTAAGATTAACCAGAAAGACCATGCACAGGGACATATTAACCCTGACTGTGAAGGTTGGTTAAAGAAAGGGCCGGCTGGATTAAAGGCTGAGGCTGAAGAACATTATGCAAAGGAAACAGACGAAGATAAGAAACTTTTCTATAAGAGTGTTGTAACTGTTATGGAAGGAACAATTAATTTTATACAGAGATATCGTGACCTTTTAAACGAGCAGGCTGATGAAAATCCTGAATGGGCTGATAACATGAGAAATGTTGCAAAGATTTGCGATAACATTTCAAAGAGACCGGCAGAAACATTTCATGAAGCAGCTCAGGCATTATGGTTCTTATTCGTTATTTTACAGATGGAATCAAATGCATCATCTTTCTCACCGGGAAGAGCCGATAATTTTATGTATCCATATTATAAGCATGATATTGATGCAGGAATCGCGGACAATCAGTCAATACTTGAAATTATCGAAAGCTTATGGCTTAAGTTCAATGAGATTGTTTATATGAGAAATAAAAACAGTGCCAAGTTCTTCGCAGGTTTCCCAATTGGATTTAATATTGCAGTTGGTGGTCAGGATGAAAACGGAGAAGCTTTTGAAAATGAATTATCATATTTATTCTTAAAGGCACAGGAGCACATTGGTCTTCCACAACCTAACCTTTCAGTAAGATTGTGTGAAAAGACAAGTGATAAATTATTGAAACAGGCAATTAAAGTTGTTTCTTTAGGAAGTGGTATGCCACAGTTCTTTAATGACAAGGCTATCGTTCCAGCAATGATTGAAAATTTAGGCGTTGAAGAAAAGGATGCCAGAAATTATGCAATTGTTGGTTGTGTAGAACTTACAACACAGGGAGATAACTTAGGCTGGTCTGACGCAGCAATGTTTAACTTAAACAAGGCATTAGAACTTACATTAAATAATGGTAAGTGCTTAATAACAGGAAAACAGTTGGCACCTGACAGAGGTAACTTAACAACATTTGATACATTTGAAGATTTAGAGAAAGCGTTCAAGGAAAACATCGATTACTTTATGGATAAGATGATTCTCGCATGTGAACAGGTTGAACAGGCTCATATGGATCTTCTTCCAACACCTTTCTTATCATCAGTAATCAAAAACTGTATGGATAAGGGAATGGATGTAACAAAAGGTGGAGCAAAATACAACTTATCAGGCATTCAGATGATTCAGATTGCAAACCTTGCAGATAGTTTGGCAGCAATTAAACAGTTAGTATATGATGAAGGAAAAGTTAGCAAGGAAAGATTGTTAAAAGCCCTTCAGACAAACTATAAAGACGATGAAATCCTTAGAACAATGCTTCTTAACAAAGTTCCAAAATACGGAAATGACGTAGAATGGGTTGATGAATTAGGAGCAAAATGGGCAGGATATTTCAGAGAAAGAATTGGAAATTTCAAAAACTATCGTGGTGGAAAATATCATACAGGAATGTATACAGTTTCTGCGCATGTACCTATGGGTGAAAATGTTGGTGCATCTCCTGATGGAAGATATTCAGGAACACCATTAGCAGATGGTGGTATGTCACCGGTATATGGTCGTGACGAACATGGCCCTACAGCAGTTCTTAAATCAGTATCAAGACTTGATAAGAACTGGACAACAAACGGTGGACTTCTTAATATGAAGTTTTTACCTGAATTCTTTAAGACAGAGAACGGAATTGATAAGTTTGCTAAGATGCTTAGAACATTTGTAGATTTAGAAATTCCACATATTCAGTTCAACGTAGTTAATAAAGAAGACTTGTTAGCAGCTAAGAAGAATCCTGAACAGTATAGAAACTTAACAGTTCGTGTTGCAGGTTATACAGCATATTTCGTAGAACTTGCAGGAGAATTACAGGATGAAATTATTGCAAGAACAAGTTATAACGATATCTAAAAAACTCCGGTGGTTGAACCACCGGAGATAACATAAAAGTGTTTGGAAGGGATGAGTCATATGAAAGGATATGTTTTTGATTTTAAAAGATTTTCAACACATGATGGTAATGGAATACGAACTACAATTTTTTTAAAAGGGTGTACTCTTAATTGTGTATGGTGTCAGAATCCGGAAGGCATTTCCATAAAGCAAAGACCACTATATTTTCCAAACAAGTGTATTCATTGTAAGACTTGTGTTCACCTGTCAGAAAATGGTGGTGTAACAGAAGAAGAGGGCAAGATTAAATTAGATGTTTCTAAGGAAGAAGATTGGGAACATATAATTGATAGTTGTCCGGCAGTTGCATTGACAATGGATTCAAGGAAAATGACAGTAGAGGAAGTTGTAGAAGAGGCCAGCAAAGATGCACCATTTTTTAAGTACGGTGGTGGAGTTACTCTTTCGGGCGGTGAACCTTTATACCAGCATGAGTTTGCAATTGAAGTTTTAAAAGAATTAAAGAAAAAGAACATTGCTACAACAATTGAAACTGCTTCTCACATACCAACAAGAATATATCAGGAAGCAATGAAGTATATTGATCATGTTTTTGCGGATTTGAAAATTATTGATTCAGCAGACCATAAGAAATATACCGGTGTGGACAATGAACTTATAAAACAGAATTTGGAATGGTTGTTATCCTCAAAGAAAGCGAAGGATGTAATTATAAGAACACCTTTGATTCCGGGAATGACTACCAGTGAAGAAAACATTGCAGGAATTGCAAGATTCATATCAGATATTTATCCTGATGTTAAGTACGAGATACTTAATTACAATCCATTAGCACAGGCAAAATATGATATGGTTGACAAGCAGTTCTGTTTTGAAGATAACCCACCGTTATATAGCGATGAACAAATGAGAGCATTTGGAAAAATTGCTACAGATAATGGAGTAAAAAATCTCATTTTAGAAATATAGTGTAAGTGCAGAAGACAAAGGTCACAATATCTAAAATAAATTACAGATAAAAATTGAAATTAAAGATTAATATGTACCTAATTAACTTAATGTTAATTTAAATAAACAATAAAGAAAGAGAAAATTTGGAGGTATCAAAATGAAATTTATTATTGATGATGCAAACATAGCTAAGGTTAAGGAAATTTGGGATTTATATCCATGTGATGGTGTAACAACTAACCCATCAATTCTTGCAAAAAGCGGAAGAAATCCTTACGAAGTTTTATCAGAACTTAGAGAAATCGTTGGAAAAGATGGCGAGCTTCACGTACAGGTAGTATCAAAAGATGCTGAAGGAATGATTAAAGAAGCTGGCGTTATTAGAGAAAAATTAGGAGAAAATACATTTGTAAAGATTCCTACAACTCCACAGGGCTTAAAGGCTATGAAGACTTTAGCACCACAGGGAGTAAATATTACAGCTACTGCTATTTACACACCAATGCAGGCATTCTTAGCTGCAAAGGCTGGAGCTAAATACACAGCACCTTACATTAATAGAATAGATAACTTTGGATACAATGGCGTACAGGTTGCTATGGATATCCAGGATATTTTTGAAAATAACAATCTTCCATGTGAAGTTCTTGCAGCAAGCTTTAAGAACTCACAGCAGGTACTTGAACTTACAAAATACGGAATTGGTGCAGCAACAATTGGTTGCGAAGTTATTGAAAACCTTATTAAGAATAAGGCAATTGATGCAGCAATCGATGTATTCAATTCAGATTTTGCTTCAATTACAGGCGAAGGGAAGACAATGGCTGATTGCTAATTCACAATCTCTTTCTAATAGGCGGGTTTCACCTACGGGTGGCCCGCTGTTTTTTTTATATAATAAGAAATTCCTTTAGAATTTCTTATTATATAAAAAACGTTCCACTAGGGAAGCACACTCGTGCGAAAGGAAAAATGTTGCTTTCCAATTAAAAATCCCAGTCACTATAACTATCATAGCTACTATATCCGCCTAAACTATTAGAAATAGATGAACCTACCATTGATGCAGCCATTGAAGCTACAATCGCAACGGCAACAATAGTTAAAACAAAAGAAATTAATAAAGCATATCCTTTTTTGTCAGAGCTAATATCAGCTAAATCAATATAGCTAATTATAAACATTAAGGATGCATATATCATTCCGACATATAAAACTAACATTCCCAAAAGCGGAATAATCATCATTAATATAACTGAAACCACAAGTACGATAGTATTAATAAAAGCATTAACACCTACTAATGAAACAGCATCGCTGAATTTCATCGAACCTTTAAAGAATGTACTTGTTGTTAAAACGAGTAAACCAGCCAATGCAAAATAGTAAGCTGCAAATATTAAAGCAAACATAAGTGAGACTGAAAAAGCAGAATTACTTATAAGCGAACCCAAAATAGGTATACGGTATAAAGCTGTTGCACTTGTACTAATAAGTATAAAAAACATAAGAAATGTTACGATTATATTTGTGCAAATCATTAAGATGCCGTAGGTAGAATCTTTCTTATCTGCGAATTCTTTTGCAATACCTGTTGGTGATTTAAAGAAACTTGTGAATTTTGAAAAGATGAATTTAAACTTTTCAAAAACAGCATTTGCTTTACCAGCTTCGAAAGTTGCTTTAGTATCTGAGGAGTTACTGTTTGCATTTTCATTAGTTGCTGACTGTGAATTGCTATTCTGATTTTTATCTTTATTGCTTGAAGAATTATTATTTTCAGAAGCAATGGAGCTCTCTGCATTTACAGAATTAATGTCAGATTCTGGGTTGCAAGTGTTTGGGTTTGTAGTTTCATTATTAGAGTTTTGTGCATTTGGATTAGTTGTTACATTATCCTGGCAGTTGCACACTTCGCCGTCTTCTAGCGGTTTACCGCAGTGGATACAAAATTTTGCCATTGTTATCCCCCTCCTAAATTATTATTAAAATATATTTAAACAGATTATTATATGAAAAGAATTATAAGAATCTGATTAAACGTTACATAAACTTAGATAATTGTACAAAAAAAAGGAGTAATATGTCAAATTATGCAAAAAGCTCATAGGATAAATACAAAAAAATAGTGTAGGTAGTCAATAAATATTTTAAAATATTAGAAAAATAAGGTCGAAAAGATTCATAAATAATGATAAAATAAAGATTATATGAAAAATTGTACAGACAAAAGGATAAATGTAAAAAAGTGTTCAGGAGAAAGGAATCTGTATGCATATAGTAGTGTGTGATGACGATAAAGGTTGTTGTACAAAAATAGAAAAATGGGTGAAGGAATACAAAACTATAGAAAGTGTCGATATAACAGTGGACGTTTTTTATAGTGCAGAGACTTTAATTGAAAAAATGAAAACAGGATATTTTTTCGACATGATATTTCTAGATATAGAATTACCGAAAAAAACAGGAATTGATTTAGGAAAAATTATTGTAGAAAAATATGATGAACGCTTAGTAAGTATAGTATTTATTTCAGGTAAAAATATTTATTGCGAAAAGCTGTTTGATTTGGAACCGCAGAATTTTCACTTGAAACCTATAGAAAAAGAAATGGTTTTCAATGATTTGAAAAAATATGTGGATAGAAATAGAAACAATAGAGCAATTTTAAAGTACAATGAAAACGGTGTGAAGAAGGGTATATACATTGGAGATATAATTTATATTGAGGCTCGTGAGAAAAATCTGGATGTATATACTAATGATGGAAAGATGACACAAATTCGAGGAAGCATCAAGAACATAGAAGATGAATTTGGCATGTATTACATAGTTAAGTGTCATAAATCCTATGCAGTAAATGCAAAGTATATAGAACGTTATGTTAATAAAAATCTTATATTGAGTAATGGAAAAACTATAGCTGTTGGCAGAAAATATGTACAAAAAATAAAAGAAATATGGTCTAAGTACGAGGAGGATTCGTTTAGATAATGGAAACTATAATTTTTTTAGCAACAGGAATTTTACAGGTATATGAAATAGATATATTATGTAAAGGTTTTTTCAAAGAACAGAGAACTAATAGGATACAATCTTATATGGCATATTTTATAACATATTGTCTCATATCTTTTCCATATTTACTATTTAATATTCCGGTATTAAATACAGTATGCTCTTTTTTAGGAATTATCGTAACGGCTATTACATATAAAGGAACAGTTAAGAAACAAATAGCATCTGTATTTCTATTTATGGCGACAATGTGTTTGTCTGAAGGGATAGTGGCATTTGGTGTAGGAGCCTTTACCCCGGAAGTATTCCAACGAAATGAGTATTATTCATTAACAGGAACAGTGTGCCTTCCAATCGTTCAGCTTGTTGTAGTATTGTTGTTGAGAAACTTTAGCAACATACGTGACGGAGAACATATTTCAGCAGTATATTGGATAATATCAATATTCCTACCAATATCATCAATAGTAATGTTTTATCTATTTTGTAGAAATATAACACACAATGATGTTGCAATTATAACTTGTGTAATTATTTTGATTGTTATAAATGTTTTCGTTTTCTACTTATATGATGAGGTGGCGAAAAATTACAAGTTAGAAAGTAAAAGTAGAGAGCTGGAGTTACAAACAAAATATCAGGAACAACAGTTGAAAACAATGAATGATTCTGTTGAAAAAATCAGAGCATTAAAACATGAATTCAAGAAACATTTTTCCATGCTGGAAACTTTAAGTGAAAGTAAAAATTATGAGGAACTTAACAAGTATTTGCAGGAAATTAATGCAGGCTTTAATCAGGCAAACAAATATATAGAGTCCGGAAATATAGTAATTGACAGCATACTAAATTACAAACTTCAGGAAATGTATGAAAAGGACATAAAAGTAGACACAGAAATTGTACTGCTGGAAAAACTGGACATATCATTTTATGATTTCAATATTATTCTGGGAAATCTCCTTGATAACAGCATTGAGGCAGCAGAACAAACAGAAGAAAAGTACATAAAAATTTATATAACCTATAGAAAACACAAATTAGACATTGAGATACATAATACTACAAATAATAAAGTGGATATGAACAATGTAAAGACAACCAAAAAAGATACAGTAAATCATGGGTATGGAATCAAAAACATAAAAGAAATTTTGAATAAGTACGAAAGTGTATATGATGCAGAGCAGGATGGAAATATGTTCAAAACAAAAATGTGCATTTTCATGTAAAAAGATAACCTTAAAAAGTTTTTATTTTGAAAAGCTGCTTAAATTTTATTATTAGGATATTTAAGTAGCTTTTTCTATATGATAGGAAGTCCTTTTATGCTACTTATAAATCTACAAATTCCGAGAAAAAACAAGAAAAATTTCTTAAATTGCAAGAAAAAAGTGTCGTTCATTCCCAAAAAACTACCGTTTATCGCAAAAGTGAACTTTTGGGGCAAAAATGTGCTATCGTATAAGGCATAAAAAGGAAAGGAGGAAAAACATTATGAAAAAGGAAAAATTTATAAAAGGCTTTGCAAATGTTTTAGCTGCTGTAGCTGTTACAGTAACATCTGGTGTTGCAACAACAGGTTGTTTTGCTTTTTTACATCAGCCGGAACTTCCAAAGGGAGCAGAAAAACTTAGAAAATTCAAATAGGAAAAATTTAATTGGTAAGATTTAAAAATTACCATGAAGTAACAAATGAAAAGAACTACAAAGGAAATAGATAAAATGACAAACATGCTAACTAATTTTATTATTCAGCATAGCGATGTTAAAAGGGAAGACGCAGACATAATCGCATTCGGCGTAAAATATGGATTAATTACATTGGCAGAAATATTGGGAATGGTTGTTATATCTTTTCTTATGAGAGAACTTATTCCGGGAGCGGTTATATTAATCGCTTTTATTTCTATTAGAGTTTATGCAGGTGGCTATCATGCGAAAACTTTACCAAGATGTGTCGTAATGTCCACCATTTTGTTTACATTGATAATTCTTGGTTACAAAATGTTATACTTGCCGATAATTGTTAAGGGACTAATTGCATTATTTTTGGGAGTATTAATATTGATATTTAGTCCGGTTGAAAATGATAATAGAAGATTATCTGAAAACGAGAAAAAAGTATTTAAAAACAGAGCGCTTCTTTTCTATAGCATAAGCTTGATAATTTTTATGTTAATCAAAAAATTATCCAACATATTAGTGTGGGCGTATTTGATGATTCTTGTAGTGTTAATTTGGGGCATTGTAAAAGAGAGAATGAAAATGACTAGCGAGCGCTAGGTTGAAAATGAAGAACAAAAGAAAGGAATCAACAGGCAGAGGATGGCGGCTTTGGCGCTTTGAATAAACACTGGCAGTTGGTTTTGTGAAAAGCTTCAAAAAATCTAGGAGGATAGGTTTTTTGAGGCTTTTTTGATAAAATAAGAAAAAAAAGAATAACAGAAAAATAGCAAATAGTTTTTGATAATAAGAAGGAATTAAAAAAATGGGGAGTTGATATAGGAGACAGCAAAGAAGGAAAAGATGACTTTTTGTGTTATTCTTTTGGGTATGAAATTAAAAGAATATATCATAGCAAATATAATCCGGATAGAGAGTGGGATAATATTTTTTAAATAACATTACACAGGAAAGGGGCATTTTATGTCTAAGAAAAGAATTCTTATAGGTATAATAATTTTATGCCTAATGACAGTGGCAATATTTTGTATAAATGACTACAGACATCAGGAATATTATCACGACATAGAAAAAATAGTATCAGAATCTATAAAGGGAAATATAGATAGTGATGCCATAGACAGTGAGGCTGGGAAGAAATTATATGATTATGTACAAGATATGTATAAGGAATATGATGGCTTAGACGTAAAAGAAGCTGAAGGTTTATGGGATGAAGCAGACTGGAATGAAAAAACAGTTTGGATTAATGAAACTTTTAGTGGAAAGTTAAAGAATTCCTCAAAATCAGAAAAGACTGAGAATGCAGAGAGCTTTAAGATATTTTTTATTATAAAAAACGGCAATGTGTATATCAAAAAAGCAGGTGTATCTGTTAGCGAGGAAGGTGAATATATTTCTGATTTGGATAAATAGGTTCGTTTAATACAACCATGAAGATATAATAAAATTTATACAGGAAAGATAGGTAAAAATTATGGAGATATGTCTTGCATTAATCGCAATGATTGTAATAATTCTTATTTGCTTTATTGTGAAAAAGGTTACAAAAAATAAAAAAAGACCAATATCAATTTTATTAATTATAATCGGCGTTATAGTTGTTAGTGCTGTAGGCATTGGTTTTGTAAAATTCTCAAATGATGAGCAGTATGTTGTGGTCAATGAAAATAATCAGGAAGTATCAATAAAGTTAAAGAATCATAAAGATTATTTTGGATACAAGTTTTATAGATTTAGCAGTTTTGATTCAGAAGAAAGCGTGCTTAAGGAACTTAAAGAAAATGGTTATAATGCATATTATGATGAAGATACAAAGAAAATTTTAATAGAGTATGAGAATGACACTTTTGAGATTAAAAAGGAGAAATCAGAAAAATTGTTGTTTGTAAATCGATACAGCTATATTTTTTGTAAAAATAATGGAAATTAGTGTAAGTATAAATCCAGCTAAAATTCCACGATTTTACTAAATACATAATTGACAAACTACCTATAAAATAATAGAATTAGTGGGTATGACAAACGCGTTGAAAGGAAGAGTAAACTCTAACAAAGCTAACAGAGAGTTCTGGTTGGTGAAAAGGAACAGTGGAGTGAAAGTTGAAGATGGCCCTGGAGCGGTGAAGGTGAGTATAGTATATGAGCCGTCAACGGTTACACCCGTTATAGTGTTAATGAGGTCTGAAAGTTTAACATATTTCATTGAAGATATTTTGATGATTGATTATGAATAGATAATGAAATTTCAGATAAAGTAAAGTGGTACCACGAAGTCAACCCTCTCGTCTTTACAAGAAGACGGGAGGGATTTTTTTCATATAAAAGGAAATTCTATTAGATAAATTTCACAGTTAGACTGTAGAGAGTGTAGAAATAAAATGGGATTTCAGAAAAATAGTAGAAGGAGAAGTAAAATGAGCAAAACATATTATTTAACAACAGCAATTGCGTACACATCAGGCAAGCCACATATTGGCAATACTTACGAAGCAATTTTGGCAGACAGTATTGTACGTTTTAAAAGACAGCAGGGATATGACGTAAGATTTCAGACAGGAACAGATGAACATGGACAGAAAATCGAAATAAAGGCAGCAGAAGCAGGAGTAACACCAAAGGAATTTGTTGACAAAACAGCAGGTGTTATTAAAGAAATCTGGGATCAGATGAACACATCATACGACAGATTTATTAGAACAACTGATCCTGACCATGAAAAACAGGTTCAGAAGATTTTTAAGAAATTATATGACCAGGGCGATATTTACAAGGGTTACTATGAAGGTATGTACTGTACACCTTGCGAATCATTTTTTACAGAATCACAGTTAGTTGATGGAAAATGTCCTGATTGTGGTAGAGAAGTAACTCCGGCAAAGGAAGAAGCTTACTTCTTTAGAATGAGCAAATATGCAGACAGATTAATTGAACACATTAACACACATCCTGAATTTATACAGCCTGAATCAAGAAAGAACGAAATGATGAACAACTTCCTTCTTCCGGGACTTCAGGATTTATGCGTTTCAAGAACATCATTCAAATGGGGAATTCCAGTAGACTTTGATCCTGACCACGTAGTTTATGTATGGATTGACGCATTATCAAACTATATTACAGGATTAGGATTTGACCTTGATGGAAACAGTGATCCAATGTTTGAAAAATATTGGCCTGCAGACCTTCATTTAATTGGAAAAGATATTTTAAGATTCCATACAATTTATTGGCCAATTATGCTTATGGCACTTGATCTTCCACTTCCAAAGCAGGTATTTGGACATCCTTGGTTATTACAGGGTGATGGTAAGATGAGTAAGTCAAAGGGTAACGTAATTTATGCTGATGATTTAGCAAGTATTTTTGGCGTAGATGCAGTTAGATACTTTGTACTTCATGAAATGCCATTTGAAAATGATGGAACTATTACATGGGATTTAATGGTTGAGAGAATGAACTCAGACCTTGCAAATACATTAGGAAACCTTGTAAACAGAACAATTTCAATGTCAAATAAATATTTTGGTGGCGTTGTTGAAAACAAGGGTGTAGAAGGTGACGTTGACGCAGACTTTAAGAAAGTTGTATTAGAAGCACCTGTTAAAGCAGCAGAAAAAATGGATAAATTACGTGTTGCAGATGCAATTACAGAAATTTTTGCATTATTTAAGAGAAGTAACAAATATATTGATGAAACAATGCCTTGGGCTTTGGCAAAGGACGAGACACAGCAGGACAGACTTGCAACAGTTCTTTACAATTTAATTGAAGCAATTAATATTGGTGCAAGTTTACTTGAGCCATTTATGCCTGAAACATCAGCAAAGATTTTAGCACAGATTAACGGTGTGCCAAGAGCTTTTGATGATATGACTGAATTTGGTAAATACCAGTCAGGAAACAAGGTTGTAGAAAAGCCTGAAATTCTTTTTGCCAGAATGGACCAGAAGGAAGTAATGGAAAAAGTTAAGGAAATCGAGGAAGCACAGAAGGCAGAAGTTCAGGGAGAAAAATATCCTGAAGTTGAAAAGAAGCCTGAAATTACAATTGATGACTTTGACAAAATCCAGATTCAGGTTGGTGAAGTTATTAAGTGCGAGCCTGTTAAGAAGGCAAAGAAACTTTTAGTTTCACAGATTAAGATTGGCACAGAAACAAGACAGATTGTTTCCGGTATTGCAAAATACTATAAGCCTGAAGAAATGGTTGGAAAGAAAGTGGCTGTTATTACTAACTTAAAACCATGTAAACTTTGTGGTGTTGAATCACAGGGTATGATTCTTGCAGCAGGAGATGATGAAGGAAATCTTTCTGTTGTAACAGTTGATAAGGATATTGTAGCAGGAAGTGAAATCTGCTAAAGTTATATGTAGGTTCGGGGCTTTGCCCCTGAGCCCATTAAAGCAATAGTGCTTTAGCATCAGGAGGAAATAAAATGATTTTTGATACACATGCTCACTATGATGACGAGGCTTTTGATGACGACAGAGAGCAACTTTTAGAGAGAATGAGAAACAGAGGAGTTGAGTATATTGTTAATGTTGGAGCTTCAATGGCATCATGTAAAAGCACAATAGGTTTAATTAGAAGATTTCCATATGTATACGGAGCGTTGGGAGTACATCCTGACGAAGTGGCTGAGCTAACTGACGATGATTATAATTGGTTAGCTAAGAGCGTGTATAAACCTAAGATTGTAGCTGTTGGTGAAATTGGATTGGATTATCATTGGAATGACAATAGGGAGCAGCAGATTGCAGCTTTTGAAAGACAGATGGACATTGCAAGAAAAGCAGAACTTCCAATTATTATTCACAGTAGAGATGCTGCAAAAGATACATACGATGTAATGAAGTCAAATAAGGCAGATGAAATTGGCGGAGTTATTCATTGTTTCTCATATACTAAAGAAATGGCAAAGCAGTTTTTAGATATGGGATTTTATCTTGGAATTGGCGGCGTTGTTACTTTTAATAATGCAAAAAAACTTCAGGAAGTTGTGGAGTATATGCCTATGGACAGAATGGTTATAGAAACAGATTGTCCATATCTTGCACCTGTTCCAAACAGAGGTAAGAGAAATGATTCCTTTAATCTCCCTTATGTTGTAAGTAAAATTGCTGAAATTAAAGGTATAAGTTCCGATGAGGTAATTGACATAACAAGCGAAAATGCAAAGAAGTTATACGGAATTGTACAAAATCAAATATAAATTTGATTAGTGAATTAAAGCAAATTAAAGTTTTAAATTAATTTTATATTAATTATAGAAGTAATTAGTGAGGTATTATATGGCATATTTAGGTTCGCCTAGTGCAACTAAAGAAATTATTAATAAATACAGTTTTGCTTTTCAAAAAAAATTTGGACAAAACTTTCTAATTGATTCTAATATATTAGAGAGCATTGTAAGTGCGGCTGATATTACAAAGGATGATTTCGTCCTTGAAATTGGACCTGGAATAGGAACAATGACACAGTATTTATGTGAGGCAGCGCGTCAGGTAGTGGCTGTTGAAATTGATAAAATGCTTATTCCAATTTTAAAAGATACATTGTCTGAATATGATAATGTAGAAGTGATTAATCAGGATGTTTTAAAACTGGATATTAAAGCTCTTGCACAGGAAAAGAACAATGGAAAGCCAATTAAGGTTGTAGCTAATTTGCCATATTATATTACAACACCAATTATTATGGGCTTGTTTGAAAGCAAGGTCCCTATTGAAAGTATTACCATTATGGTACAAAAGGAAGTTGCCGACAGAATGCAGACAGGTCCCGGTTCAAAAGATTATGGTGCTTTATCTCTTGCGGTTCAGTATTACGCAGATGCTAAGGTGCAGTTAAATGTATCAGCGTCATGTTTTATGCCAAGACCTAATGTGGATTCTGCAGTAATCAAATTAACTGCTCATGAAAAGCCGGTGGTTGATGTTGACGAAACATTAATGTTTAAAGTAATTAGAGCAAGCTTCAATCAGAGAAGAAAAACGTTAGTCAATGGCTTGAAAAATTCTTCCGAATTGGACTACACAAAGGAAGAAATAGTTCAGGCAATTAAAGCAATTGGCAAAGAAGAAAACATCCGCGGAGAAAAGTTGACTTTAGAAGAATTTGCTGCATTAAGTAATAGCTTGAAGGTGGTAAGGGAGAAATAAAAATAAATGAAAACCTATTGGATAGAAAGAATATCTGATAGGTTTTCTTTTATTTGGAAGTTTGCTGATTTGATATAGTAGATGGTATAATAAATAAGGATTGACGAGTGAGCAGGTTTTAAGTATACCGTAACGATATAATTATTTTAAAGGAGGGCGAGTTATGATTTACTAAAATTAAAGAAAAGTGCATTTGTTGTTGGAACGATGACGGAAACTGTTAGAGGATGGCTTTAAACGAATTGATGTGCCGGAAAACGATTTAAAATTATTAAATTCGTTAATAAATTAATCGATAATATAAAAAATATTTTAACGGAGTTGTATTGTGATATCAGTATAGCTTCTTTTTTTTATACAATAAGTGTAACACGCATTTTTGATGTTTCAAAAACATATAATTTACAAAAATAGGAACTGCTCTATTGGTAAAACATGATATCAGTAAAAAGTTATAAAAAAATGGAAATTTTCATGGCGATTATTCTGCTTGTTTCCGTAACTGCAATTGCCTGTAACATGGAAAAAGTAGTGAAAGAGCCGACAAAAGAAAATGGCGAAGTAGTAACCACAAAAAATTTTAATGGAAAAACTGTTGTAATTGATCCGGGGCATGGAGGTTGTAGATAACGCAAGTGATGAAAACAACGAAAATACAAGGAGAAAGGCAACTGTTGTACCTATTAAAATAGAATATGTGTGAGAGGACAAGC
>NZ_DBLZZO010000022.1:0-47224 GCF_057858645.1 Eubacterium sp. | reverse complement strand
GCAGTTAATATCATAAAGAAAAACTGTATGATTGGGAAGTGGTTTTTTCTACTTCCCATTTTTTTATTTATTTTTTGCCAACTAAAATTTTACACTAACTTTAAAGTTTTTATAGGAGGCTAAAAGCTATGGATAAATGTACACGCGAAGTTCGCAAACAAAGCTGGAAAAACATCATCACGCAGTGTATGCAAAGACCGGAAGGAATGACTGCCAAGCAATGGCTTGATGCAAATGGCATCAGTGAGTAGTCTTACTATTGCTGGCTCACATTCTTAACAAGGAACATTTTTAATTACAATGATACTATTTTTGTAATTAATAACATGAGTTGTAGTACTTTGTTTAACTGTATCACATTTGCAAAGTTTACACATATCTTTACTCCTATTTAATCTTTTAGTTTTGTTACCACTCTTTTATGTTATCAAGATACATATAACTTCTTTCATATTTTTCTTTAATAAATTTTAATCTTTTATTCTGTTTTACTTCATCAATATTATTAATATTTACTATTTTTAACAAAAGTAATAAATCTTTTTTATCTGTTTTTCTGAGAACCAAACCACCATCAACGCAAACTGTCAGCCACTGCCAAACGCAAGAATTCCATCAAGGAGGAGATCCTCAAAATCTATAATGATTCAAAGCAAAAGACTTTGACTTTAGCAGTGAATTCCATAACATACTTAAAGAACAATTCAATCCCGAACGGCCAAATGCTGTCTGGTGTACTGACATTACATACGTATGGACCAATGACGGCTTTGTGTATCTTAACTGTGTAATGAATCTGTTTGCCAGAAAGATAATTGCATGGACTCTTGTCGACACAATGGAAGTTTCCACTGTAATAAAAACAATTGAAAAAGCCAATGCAATACGTAACACCGATTTACCTTTAATAATACACACTGACCGCGGAAGCCAGTATGTGTCTCAGGCATGGCGTGAAGCCACCAAAAACATGCAACGCAGTTATTCACATAAAGGTTATCCTTATGACAATGCCTGCATTGAACTCAGTGCCAGTTCTTTT
Organism: Eubacterium sp.; assembly: GCF_057858645.1. Classification (NCBI taxonomy): domain Bacteria; kingdom Bacillati; phylum Bacillota; class Clostridia; order Eubacteriales; family Eubacteriaceae; genus Eubacterium; species Eubacterium sp. The sequence continues at coordinate 46,182 of NZ_DBLZZO010000022.1, read as the reverse complement.
TTTACATAAATATGCTTTAATATATCTGTCAAAAAATAAACAATAATTGCTATTTAATATGTTAGAAATTATAATATAAATAAGGAAAAAACGCAGCAAATATACCCAAAATTGAAAGGAAGGAACATATGAAAAAAACTTTGAAAACACTAATGCTAATTGGAGCAATAGCATTAGGAATGAATTTTGCGGGGGTAAAAGCCCAGGCAGTAGAAGAAACAACGGTTGTGGCAACTACGGTGACAGAGGAAACAACTACAGCACCGGAAACCACTACAAAGGTGGAAGAACCAACTACGAAGCAGCCTACTATTGAAAAAACAACAACGAAACCTAACGTGGACACAAAAGGAACAAAAGTTAAAAAAGGTGGCTATGTTAAGAAATCAGTTTATGCATATAATTTAAAGTTGGAGAAAGTAACAAAGGTCAAAAAAGGAGTCCGCTACTATGTTTATAAGAAATGCAATAGCGGATATTCAATGTTAAAAGTTGGAAATAAGAAGCTATTAGTAAAATCAAAATATGTTGTCTACAAATGTAATGCTAAAAAAATAGTAAATACATTAGATAAGAAATATTCCTATGCAAACATGAAATCTGACCTTAAGAAATTAAAAGAAGCCTACGGCTCAATATTGAAAGTTGAAGTTGCAGGAAAAAGTTTAGATAAGAGAAATTTGTATTACGTTACTTTAGGTAAGGAAACGGCTAAGAAGACTGTTTATGTAGAAACGTCAATACATGCAAGAGAGTATATGAATACTAAATTTATGATGAAAGTCATTGAAGAGTATTGTAGAGGATATGATACCAAAAAATATCAGGGAAAGAATTACAGTACAATTTTTAACAAGGTAAAATTAGTAATTATGCCAATGGTAAATCCGGATGGTGTAACAATTAGTCAATATGGACCTAAGAAAATAAGAGATATTAATTTACGTCAGAACCTTTACAAAATAGCAAAAGGAGCTAGTTTTAAAGAATGGAAGACAAATGCAAGAGGCGTGGATATCAATAGAAATTTTGCAGAAGGCTTTGGAAGAGAAAGTGCAAAAGCACCTGGTCAAAAGCTATATGCAGGAAAGAAAGCTGTATCTGAACCTGAGACAAAGGCACAGATAGCCGTAGTTAAAAAAGTAAAACCTAATGTAGTAATTTGTTATCATCAGGCTGGAGAAGTTATGTATCACCGTAAAAACACAAAACTTAGCAATATGTTGTATTCCATGACAAAATATACTCACGTAATAAGTGAGCCAACAGCTTATGGAACATTCAGCGATTATTTAGATGCCAGAAATATTTTAAATTGCACATTAGAAACTGGTAAAGTACCGGCGCCTGTAAAAAATAGTGAATTTAAGAAAATATATAAATTAAACAGATATGTATTAGTAGCAGTTGCAAAAATGTATTCATAAAATCAAGTGAATACAGTATTTTAACAGTGAGAAAAGGTGGTCACATATGAATAAAAATACGATTAAAAAGATAATTGCATCAGGACTAATTATAGCAATAATAGCTGCAGGAACAAAAATTGCTGATAAAAGTTCGCAAGTGACAGGAACAAATTCCATAAACACCATTGTTGGGGCAGAAGAGATTACTAGATCAGCTACAGATTTTGAAAAGGAAAGACCCACAATAACATCCGTTATAAATAATAAAAACAGCACAACTATAAAATGGAACAAAATAGAAGGTGCTAAGGGATATGATATTTATAGAGACGGAAAAAAAATTTGTCAGGTAAAAAAATCAATACAGTATACTGATAAGAAAGCAAATAAGAATGGAAGCTTGTACACTTTTAAGGTTGTGGCATACAAAACAGCAAAAGGTAGGAGATACGAGAGCAAACCTTCTTTAGAAGTTAAAAACTATTTCCTTAAAGGAAGCAGCATTAACATATTATCAGGAAAATCTGGAAATAATCAGATTTCATGGCGCAAAAACAGTAAAGCAAACGGATATGAAATTCAATATTCAACAAAAGAAAATTTTACAAAGGGTAAAACTATAAACGTACAAAACAAAAATTCTGCAAAGCTTAGTAAATTAAAGAAGAAAAATTACTACGTGAGAGTCAGGGGATATGTGAAGAAAGGAAAAAACAAATATTATTCAGTTTGGAGCACCTGCGCCGAAATAATTGCATGGAATTCTAAATGGGAATTTGCAGGTTATTCCAAAATACATACAGACGCAGCAACATTATATTTTTCAACAGCATCTAAACTTAAGCAGAAAACAGTTTGCGTAAATGCCGGTCATGGAACAAAAGGTGGCGAAAGTGTTAAGACATACTGTCATCCTGACAAAAGTGCAAAGGTGACAGGTGGAAGTACAGCTCAGGGAGCTGTAAAAGCTACTTCAATTAACGGTGGAACTACTTTAAGTGACGGAACATCGGAGGCAAAGGCAACACTTAAACTGGCAAAGGTTGTGAAAAAGAAACTTTTAAAAGCAGGCTATAATGTTTTGATGGTAAGAGAAAGTGAAGATTCACAGATAGACAACATAGGAAGAACGGTATACGCAAACAACAATGCAGATTACCACATTGCCCTACATTATGATTCTTCATCAGCAAATAAAGGCGCATTTTATATTAGCGTTCCAAATAACAAGTCTTACAGAAACATGTATCCGGTTTCAAAGAATTGGAAAAAACATAATAAATTAGGACAAAATCTTATTTGGGGAATGAAAAATGCCGGTGTAAAAATTTATGGAAATGGAGCTATGGCAATTGACTTAACACAAACATCTTATTCAACAATAGCATCTGTTGATTTAGAAGTTGGGGATAAACGAAGTAATCATTCAGGTAAGGCATTAAATAAGATTGCCAATGGAATTGTGAAGGGCATGAATAAGTAGGTAAATAGCTAATTAACTCGGAACAACCCAAGTCGGAGATAACCGAATAAAATTAAAGGCTTGACTTTGCCTATAGGGCAAGGTTTACTATTTACACATAGATAGTTACAACTTCTTAAAAAATCGGCAATTACACTGATACAGAAAAATTTGTGTTGAAATTGAACGAATTTAGAGGCATAACAATATAAAACTGCAAATAATTGTTCACTGTGTGGAACAGCAATCTTTACAATTTGCCCTGATTGGGGTAGACGTATTTCAGTAAAAGATAAATATCGCAATGGTTGTGGCAGGAAAAATGAGAATGTTACGGGTGAAAATTAAATAAAAATTAAATAAACTTAAATAACTTTCTCCCAATGCAATATTTTTCAAAATGCCAACGTTTCATAATTAAATTAAAGAGAAAGGAGAGTAACGATTATGAGAAATTTTAAGAAAAAGTTATTAGTTGGTTCATTAATTATTACGATGGCATTAGGAGGTGTATGTCAGGGAACACCAGTTGGTGCTTATGTAAACTATTCCAGTGACACATCTTTTAATAGTGCAGGTGGAAAGAATTTGACAATACATTATGGAACTAAAACAAAATTAGGCAAGTACACCATATCCACTGGAAAGAATAAAGATAACAAACGTTGCATTTATTCAAAAAAAGCAGGTAAGAAAAAAGAATGTTTGGGCAGAGTGGTAAATGGAAATCAATACTTTACTTACAAAAAAAGTGTTTTTTTCTTGGGAAAACAACATGGAACATACAAATATGTTCCAGGTAAGAAGGTTGAGAGAGTAAAGGCAATAAAAAAAATCACTTACATAGCGGGAATTTATGGGAAGAAGAATTTGATTATTCGTAGTAAGAATGTTTTGAAGGCTTATAATGTTGCAACAGGTAAAATGAAAGTCCTTACAGATAAGTTCCCAAAGAATGTTTATAATTTTGGCATTTATGGAGATTACGCATACTGCGAAAAGTATGTTAAACATCAGGAAAAATTATATGCGTATAATATGAAAAAAGATAAAATGATGTTAACAAGATTGCCAGTAGGAATGTTTATTAAAAACATAAAGATGAATAACAATATATTATATTTTACAGGTAATCAAACTACTGTAAAAAACGAGAATAGAGAAATAGCAACATATACATCAGATGATTATAGAATTTTCAAGTGGGATTTGAAGAATGAACCTGAAGAAATGATAAGTAATGCACAAATTATTAATTTCGATGGTGATAATATGTATTATTTCAATTATAAAGCAGACGAAGAAAATAAGATTCAGGCAAAGACAATCCATGAGTACAACATGAAAACCAAAGCTGTGAAAGTAATTAAAACCCCAGAAGAAGTAGATGTTGAATATGCAAGCAAAATTATCAAAAAAGGAAATGTTTTAAAAATCTACATTGCGGGTGAACATTATGATGAAAGTAGAATTTATTCTATAAAAGATGATGGAACCGGTTTTAAATTAGTTAGAACAGAAGAAAAGAAATAACTAATAATAAAGGAAATAAACTTAAGCGTTTACAATGAAAAAAGAAAAGTCGGTAGAATAAAAAGTGCTTACAAGGATAAAGAAATAGAATAAAAGGTGGTCAAAGATAAAAAATAAAAAGTAATAAAATAAAAGAGAAGAAGGATAAAACAAAACCTCAGTTGATAAAAAAGTCAACTGAGGTTTTAATGTATGCGCATTTACGTAAAAAGAAAATGTTGCTAAATAGGCACGCGCTGGTTGCGTAGAATGTGGCAAGTGACATTCCAGATTCTTTTAAAAGAATTTGGAAATTAACCCATTTACAATAATGAATATAATCGTAATAGGGAGAATCCATTTACAGTAAAAACGAATTTGTTTTGGAACTTTCAAACCTGAGCCTGAATTAACTTCCTTAATATAATTATCCCATCCCCAACCATATCTGCTTGTGCAGAATAGAGTGTAAATAAGTGAGCCAATTGGAAGGATTAAATTACTTATTAAAAAGTCTTCTAAATCCATAACATTTGTATTTTTTCCAAAAGGCATGAATCCTGACCAAACGTTAAAACCAAGAACGCAAGGGATGGAAGTAACAGTTATAATAATTGCATTTATAATTGCAGTTTTCTTACGTGACCATTTCCAAAGATCCATACATGATGACATAATGTTTTCAAAAACGGCAATTACAGTTGAAAATGCTGCGAAAGCCATGAAAATAAAGAAGCAACTTCCCCAGATACGACCACCCGGCATCTTTGCAAAAATATTTGGCAAAGTAACAAATATAAGTTTTGGTCCCTGATCAGGGCTAACACCAAATGCAAAGCATGTTGGGAAAATAATCAAGCCTGACACAATGGCAACAAATGTATCTAATGCAACAATGTTAATTGATTCTCCAAGTAGTGAACGGTCTTTTCCAAGATAGCTGCCAAAAATTGTCATAGAGCCCATGCCAATACTAAGTGTGAAAAATGCCTGATTCATTGCAGCTACTATAACATTAATAAGGCCAACCTTTTTAATTTGTTCAAAGTCAGGTACCAGATAAAAATACAAGCCCTTGCCGGCACCTTCAAGAAAAATACTGTTAATTGCCAAAACAACCATAATCACCAAAAGGGCAATCATCATTACTTTGGAAATTTTTTCAACTCCGTTTTGTAATCCAAGTGAACAAACTAGGAAACCTACAATAATAACAAGAGTTGTCCAAAATATCATTTCCGAAGGAATGGCATTCATATTTGAAAAATGATTTTGAACAGCATTAGTGTCTGCGTTTACAAAGTCACCTTTTGCTGTATCAAAAAAGTATCGTAGCATCCAACCGGAAACTGTTGTGTAGAACATCATAAGAATATAGTTACCTGCCATTCCGCTGTAACCATGCAGATGCCAATACTGACCTTTTTTCTCAAGAGTCTTAAAAGCTCTTGAAATACTTTGCTGACTACCACGACCAACTGAAAACTCCATTGTTAAAATAGGAAGCCCTAAAATAACAAGGAATAAGATGTAAAATAATACAAAACATCCACCGCCATTATTTCCAACAACATAAGGAAAACGCCATACATTTCCAATACCTATGGCACAGCCGGCAGAAATAAGAATGAATCCAAGTCTGGATTTAAATTTTTCTCTTTCCATATACAATCTCAATTCTATTTTTATTACATCATTCCAAAGTCAACTAAAATTAAAAAAATTATTTTACAATGGATATGCTGCAAACAACATCTTAAAGAAATAAGAAGAATTTGTCAATTTAACGTGTTAGTGTTGTAAAGCAGTAAGGTTGATACACATTTTGCACCAATGCAAGTACCTAAATTGATTTACATTTAATAGGAATAACAGTGCAGGTTATTTTAGTTGTTTTTGGAATTGTATTAACAATTTATGGAATATATGAGATTATATATTCTGGAAGGAATCACTTTGATAGTAATAAATTATATCAATCAATAGAGGAGCAGAATTTAATGAAAGAACATCCACATTCAATTGTATTAATTAAAGATACATTTAATCAACATACTAATAGATATCTTTTATATTATGATTCAAGATGGAATTGCAAACTATTTTTAAATTATTCGACTATAACTTCTGGAATAAAAGAAGATGAGGCAAATATTAGTAAGCACTTGCAAATGGAATTGAAAGTCGCAGATTACGATATTAAAGGTGCTTATGAATTTGAAAAAGTGCATGAAAAATTTTCAATAAGTTCGCAGGAAAATAAATGTTATAGACATCGTTTCTATAAATATGTAATAAGTAATTTTTCTGAAAATTTGAAGAGAGATTGCTTCGAAATAGATGGCAAAAAATTCTATTGGATGTCAATTGCAGAGATGGAATGTGATTCAAGAATAATGGAAGTCAATAGTGATATTGTTAATATGGTAAAACAGCAGGATATAAAATAAGTGAAAACCTCTACACCTTAAAAGTGTGGAGGTTTTCTATTGCAAGTGCCAAAATGTGAATTGCTAAAGATAAAAAAAATAAAATCAGGGTGTTAAACTGAATACGTCTAAAAAATAAACGTTCCACTAGGGATGCACATTTGCACGAAAGGAAAATGTTTCTAACGGGTACGTGCTTGGTGCAAAGAATGTCGTAAGCGACATTCTTTGCTATATGGAATAAACTTGGGTGGTGTGGTAAAATAAATAGCAAGGAAATTAATTTGTGAAAGGACAAAAAATGAGTAATACATTTATTGCACCGTGGGGCACATGTGGTTGGCAAGGTGACAATAGGAGAGAATGTAGGTATATGGTACAATACAGTTGTTCGCGGTGATATGGAAGAAATAATAATTGGTGACAATAGCAACATTCAGGATAATTCCATGGCTCTTGGAAGTCAGGCAAGAGTTGTTAGAAAACTTACAGAATCTGAGATTGAATCAAACAAGAAAAATGCAGAAGAGTATGTTAAGTTAATGAAAGCAAGTAAAGAGTTAAATTAATGCATACAAATAAGGAGCAAAATTTATGCAAATGACTACATTGTGTTACATAGAAAAAGATGATAAATATTTAATGTTACACAGAATCAAAAAGAAAAATGACATTAATGAAGGTAAGTGGATTGGAGTAGGAGGGCATGCTGAAGGAAGCGAGAGTCCGGAAGAATGTTTAAAAAGAGAAGTACAAGAAGAAACAGGATTAAAACTTTTGTCTTATAAGTTAAGAGGGTTAATAACTTTTGTAAGTAATCAATGTGAACCTGAAATGATGTGTTTATTCACGGCAGATAAGTTTGAGGGACAAATTACATCCTGCGATGAGGGCGATTTAATGTGGGTGCCTAAGAAAGATGTTTTGCAACTTCCAACTTGGGAAGGAGATGCTGTTTTCTTGAAATTACTACTTGATAATGAAGAAAAATTTTTTACATTGAAATTAATTTATGAAGATGAAAAGTTAGTTAAAAAAAATATTCAGTTTTATTAGAAAATCAGAAAATTGCAAATGTTTAGACATACAAGAGTAAATTGTGTAATAAAAAATTCCTGTAATGAAAACTTGAGTGAAAATAAATCACGCATAAAGGAATCAGATTTTTAATACGAAATGTATGATTAAAAAAAAGAAAATGAAAATTAGATAAGAAAAAGGAAAATAGGATGAGAAAAAGAAAAAATAAAATGAGAGAAAAATTTATATTAAAATTAAAGAAATGCTTAGTCTTGGGAATGTGCTTGTGCATATTCCAAACTACCGTAAGTGCAGCTACACCATGGTCCCAAAGTAACGGTATTTTTTATGACGGTAATGGAAATGAAATTAAAGGTGCAATTGCAAAAGGAATAGACATAAGTTACCATCAGGGAGATATTGATTGGGCGAAGGTTAAAGCTGAAGGTTTTACTTTTGCACTTCTAAGATGTGGATACGGCGATAATATTGAATCTCAGCATGACAGCAAATTTGTGCAGAATGTAAAAGGCTGTGAAGAAAATGGAATTGAATACGGCGTGTACATATATTCTTACGCAGTGAATACACAAATGGCAAAGAACGAAGCTGACCATGTTTTAACAATGCTTGATGGTGCAGGTGCAAAACCTACCATGCCAATTTATTATGACATAGAAGATGAAAAAACTCAGGGTAATCTAAAAGCTTCAAAGTTAGGAGATATTGCAGAAACTTTTTGCAATATTATGAAAGAAAAAGGTTATAAAGTTGGAGTTTATTCCAATTATTATTGGTGGACAAATAAGCTTACCGATGCCAGATTTGAAAATTGGGCAAGATGGGTTGCAAGATATAATAATGAAAGTGGTTACGAAAAAAAATATGATATTTGGCAGTATAGTGAAAACAGTACAGTTAACGGAATCGGTGGAAATAAGACAGATGTAAATATATTGTTGTCAAGGGAATGTAGTGTGACAGGTCATAACTACGCAGTGGAACAGTTAATTACAAAAGGAACAATATCAAAGTCAGGTAAAGCTACATATTATTGTAAAACCTGTGGTCACAAGAAAACAGACATAATACCAAAAGTAAAAAGCGTAACTTTATCAAAAACAAAATATGAGTATACAGGCAAGTTAAATAAGCCTACAGTGAAAATAACTAATTCAAAAGGAAGTCTTTTAACCCAAAATGATTATTCAGTGAGTTATAGCAAGAATAAAAACGTAGGAGTTGCTACAGTAACAATAACCCTTAAGGGCAATTATCAGGGAACTACTAATAAAACTTTTAAAATAGTACCTGGAACAGTAAAGAAATTAACGGTAAAAAACAACAGCAAACAAAAGGCAAAGATAAACTGGAAGAAAGTATCGCAGACATCAGGCTATGAAATTCAATATGCTACAAATAAGTCAATGAAGAAAGCAAAGACTGTAACTGTTAAGAAGACTTCAAAAGTATTATCAAAGCTTAAGAAGAATAAAACATACTATGTAAGAGTAAGAGCATACAAAACAGTTTCAGGTAGCAAGTTTTATGGCTCTTACAGTGGAAAGAAATCTGTGAAAATAAAGAGATAATTAGGAAGAATGACTATGACGATAAAAAAGAATGTGGATGCTTCTTTGAGAGAACACAAAAAATTAGAAGAACAACATAATTCAGAAAAACAAAATAAATTAGAAAAACAGCAGAATTCGGAAAAACAAAATAAGTTCAGTGAACAGGATAATTTAAAGAAGCTGAATTCTGTTGAGCAGCAAAGTGATTTGAATGAAGTGTTAGATGAGGACATTTTGCTTAAGTTAGAACAATTGTTGGAACAGAATCAATTCGAATTGGTTTCAGGCAAAGTAAAACAAAATAAACTGAAATTAATTTATCTTATGAATGATGCAGTTGAAAGTTTTATTGTATTTGAAAATGCCAAAACTACAGGTGAGTACCTGAAAGAATATCAGGGTGAAATATTTTACTCATTAAGCAAAGAAGATGCAAATAAATATGTTTTGGTTGTCCATCAGAGAGATGTGGTTTTAACAATTTGGTTTGAAAAATTATCCATGGAAATTAATTTGTACCAATACGGTCGAACAGGACATTTCTGGGTGAAAGGTTACGAAAACATAAGACAGTTAGAATATAAAATCGCAATCCTAACAGACAAAAGAGATTATTTAGGAGAAGAATATTGCAATAAGGAAGAATTGGAACTTTCAAGGTTGAAGGATTTTCCACCACTTAATTATTGCTGTTATCCATCGGTGCCGGAAAAATATCTTGTGCCAAAGGAAAATCCATGGGTGCCAACAAGTGAAGCAATAGACATAATGAAAAAATATGCCCAGCTTGTTAAAGACGAATCGTTGGTTAAAGCCCTTGAAAAGTACAGAAACAATCCGGGAAAAAAGCAGGCTAAGAAGATTGCAACTATGCTACACCGAAACAGTCATAAACAAATAATTGACTATATAACAAACCGTTTTATAGAAATTACAGATGAATATCCAAAAAGACATTTCGGAAAAGCAAATGACGAAAAGTATAAGCTAATTATAAATAAAGGGAAAAAGCTCCAGAAACAGTTTGCAGAAAAAAATGTAAAAACGCAACTTTATATTGAAGAACCTTTTGTAGAATTAAAGGATTCAATAGAATTTAAAGTATATGTTTTGGTGGAAAAGAAGAGTATTCTAAATCAGAAAAATTACTATATTAAACTAACAGACAGTAATGATTTTAGAATGTTATAAAGAGTAAGGAGTTGTGAGTCTGTGAAATAAAGTCTGTAAATAGACATTCTATGATAAGTGATGGAGCTGTAAGTTCATGAAATGAGCTTGCAGCTCTTGTTTATATAACTAGCATATAAAAATACCCATGTCAAGGACGCCCGTTTTATAACGGGCGTATATTCATCCTTGATATTGGGTATTTTTTATGCTATTCAGGCAAACGGCCTTCGTACATAATGCTCAGTTCTCCATACACCTGAGCCCAGTTCCTTAAGGTCGTTGTCCATTTCTTCGTTGCTTCAAAGGTTGACAGGTACAGTGCTTTCAATAATGCCTTGTCGCTTGGAAATACACTTCTCTGACGATTAAGTTTCCTGTATGTTGAATTTAAACTTTCACACTCTCGTTTTACAGAAGCTACATATTTTAACTTTTTTTGAAAATTAATGAATATTGTTACGTCTTTTTCCTGTCATGTCAGAAACTACAAGTTTAAATACTGTTGTAACTTTCATCATATTTGTGTTGAATTTGAAATCTTCTGCGTGATATTGATTCATTAAAATCTTTAAAGCCTCGAATTTATGCTCATCGTCAATGAATTCAATTGTTCCGTGACCAATAACACTTTCATAACCCATTGTACATGACATACGCTCTTCATATAGAATAAAGTTGTGGTTACAGTCCATTTCAAAAGTTGCACGATTATCTTTTCTAATTAAATCTAACTTAGTTCCTTTAGTTGCACAGTGGAAATATAATTCAACCTGTTTTCCGTCAACTACATTAAGACCAAAATTAAGAGGCACAATGTAAGGATAGTCTCCGTCATTAAATGCTAATCTACAGGCATCACATTTCTTTATGATTTCAACAATTTCATCAAAATCTGTAATTTCACGATCTTTTCTTCTCATACTAATCACCTTTCTAACTATTAAAATAGTTATTCCTTTCTTAATATTAAAGTACAATATATTTTAATTTAAAACAAGTTAAAATGTTTACAGGCATTATAAATACCATTGTCATCTACATTGGTAGTAACATAATCTGCTTGATTCCGTAAGCTTTGTAAGAAGGTTCAACAAAGAAATATTCCTTGTGAAAACGACACCAAGGTGAATTTTTGATAGAATCCAACTTGAATTCATCAGGATATAAACAGGCAATGTAAGCTTTGTAAATTTGAGGAAAGTTTTTAGGATCCAAACTGAGGACAATTCTTGTATTCATATAGATGTGATGAGTCAGGTTGTAAAAATTTTCATCAGGAGCAAATCTGATGTCAGAGTTTTCTGTTTGAATAGCCCAAGTGTACCCTTTAGCTTGACATTCATCTATTCATCTATAAGAGAAATCATATCTTCTCTAGGAAGTGGTTTTATATCAATTAGTTTGTTATCAATTGTTATACCATAACCACCGGCAACTAAAGTTACGTCAATATCGAAAAAAATATATTTCTTATTCATTGTGTTTCTTCCGTATTTAAAAGTATTTCTTTTAAACAACATTGTTTCTTATATATTACGAAAAGGAAAAATTAACTTATACAAAAATAATCTTTGATTAATATAAAAATAGTATATTTGTTTATACTAAAATAGTAAAATGGTTAATTTGACATTACATTATAATTGAATTAAGATGGAGAAAAGACTGAAAATGAAGGAGACGTATTATGGAAAGAAAGAACGCTTGGAAAACATATAATGATAGTGAAAAAGAACAATTACAGAGTTTAAATGCAGACTATATAGATTTTTTGTCTGAATGCAAAACAGAAAGAGAATGTATTAGCGAAACAGTAAAAAGAGCTAAGGAAAAAGGCTATATTAGTTTAGAAGAAGCTATTGCAAATAGCAAGAAATTAAAACAGGGCGATAAAGTTTATGCAGTTTGTATGAACAAGACAATTGCCTTATTTAATATAGGTAAGGAACCATTAGAAAAAGGTATGAATATTCTTGGGGCACATGTGGATTCACCTCGAATGGACATAAAACAGAATCCGTTATATGAGAACGAAGGTATGGCTTACCTTGACACACATTATTACGGTGGTATTAAGAAGTATCAGTGGGTAACATTACCACTTGCAATCCATGGCGTAATTGTTAAGAAGGACGGCACAACAGTTAATGTAAATATTGGTGAGAAACCGGAGGATCCTGTATTTTGTGTTACAGATTTACTTATTCATCTTGCGGCTAATCAAATGGAAAAGAAAGCAGCAAAAGTTGTTGAAGGAGAAAATCTTGATATTTTAGTTGGAACAATACCTCTTAATGATGAAGAAAAGGAAGCTACTAAAAAAGGTGTTCTTGAAATTCTTAAAGAAATGTATAGCATGGAAGAAGAAGATTTCATGTCTGCAGAGCTTGAAGTTGTACCGGCAGGAAGAGCAAGAGAAATGGGATTTGACAGAAGCATGATTATTTCATACGGTCAGGATGACAGAGTGTGTGCTTACACTTCATTAGTAGCAATGCTTGAAATGGAGAAGGTTGATAAGACTTCATGTTGCCTTTTAGTAGACAAAGAAGAAATCGGTAGTGTTGGTGCTACAGGAATGCAGTCACGCTTCTTTGAAAATACAGTGGCAGAATTATTAAATTTATTTGATGATTACAGTGAAATCAAATTAAAGAGATGTCTTGCTAACAGCAGAATGTTATCATCAGATGTAAATGCAGCATTCGATGCATTATATGCAGAAGCTTTCCAGAAGAACAGTTCATCATTTATGGGAAAAGGTGTTGTATTTAACAAGTTTACAGGACGTGGCGGCAAGTCTGGTTCAAATGATGCTAACGCAGAATATCTTGCAGCCTTAAGAAAGATCATGGATGACAATAATGTAAACTACCAGATGGCTGAACTTGGAAAAGTAGATATTGGTGGCGGCGGTACAATCGCTTACATTATGGCATTATACGGTATGGAAGTTATTGATAGTGGTGTTGCAGTATTAAGCATGCATGCACCATGGGAAGTAACAAACAAGGCAGATGTTTATGAAGCATATAAGTGCTATAAGGCATTTTTAAAGGATGCATAAAATAGTTGAAAAATGAGAATGGTAATTTTTTAAAAGAAGGGGACACAATCGTAATGCCAAAAGATGTGCCACATGCAGTATTTGGTGAGAAAAGATTTAAAATGGAATTAGTTGTTTCATTTTAAATAAATAATACAAAAAGTAACTACAATATGATAGAATGGAAAACGGACTTTAAGGAGAAAGAATGGAAAAAAACAAAAGAGAAAATAAGTCTAATGTACTTTATTTCCTAGGAAGAATTTTAAGTTGTGAAGTAAAGACGGATTCTTTTAAGGTTTACCATGAGGAAGAAAGTATTTTTACAAAAATATCACTAAAGGATAACAATAAGTCTTTTGAAAAATTAAAAGCCACAGCGAAGAAAGATGCTAAGGCAAATGGACTTTTGAGCAATGCTGAAAAAAATGCAAAAACTATTATAAGTTCTTTTTTCTGGAAAGAATACAACAAAGATGAGTACAAAATAAAATATATAGGATAAATGAGGTTAAGGTTTTGGTAAAAGGATTTGATAATGAGAAATATTTAAAGATGCAATCAGAGCATATTAAGGAAAGAATTGCACAGTTTGGGAACAAGTTGTATTTGGAATTTGGTGGTAAGCTTTTTGATGACTATCATGCATCAAGAGTGTTGCCGGGATTTGAGCCAGACTCAAAGTTACAAATGTTATTACAGTTAAAAGACCATGCAGAAGTTGTAATTGTAATTAGCGCAGAAGACATTGAAGAAAACAAGATTCGTGGAGATTACGGAATTACATACGACATGGACGTGTTAAGATTAATTGACGAATTCCAGTCAGTAGGTTTGTATGTGGGAAGTGTATGTTTAACAAAATTTACAGGACAGCCTGCAGCAGAATCATTCCAGAACAGATTGCAGGAATTAGGAATTAAGTCTTACAGACATTACAAGATTCCGGGCTATCCAAATGATGTTGATTACATAGTTAGTGATAATGGATATGGTAAAAATGATTACATTGAAACAGAAAGACCATTAGTTGTTATAACAGCTCCGGGACCTGGAAGCGGAAAGATGGCAACCTGCCTTTCACAGTTGTACCATGAACACAAAAGAGGAATTAACGCAGGATATGCCAAGTTCGAAACTTTTCCAATTTGGAATATTCCATTAAAACATCCGGTAAACTTAGCATACGAAGCTGCAACAGCAGACTTAAATGATGTTAATATGATTGACCCATATCATCTTGAAGCTTACGGTGAAACAACAGTCAACTACAATAGAGACATTGAAATTTTCCCTGTTGTAAATGCAATATTCCAATTAATATCAGGAGAAAGTCCATACAAGTCACCTACAGACATGGGTGTTAACATGGCAGGTAACTGTATTATAGATGACGAAGTTTGTTGCAAGGCTTCAAAGCAGGAAATAATCAGAAGATACTATCAGGCACTTTGTGAAAAAAGAAGAGCCGGTGAAACAAAGAAGAATATTTCAAAGTTAGAGAATTTAATGCAGCAGGCGCAGATTACCGTAGAAGACAGAAAAGTAATTGTTGAAGCATTAAAGAAGGAAAAAGAAACAGATGGAAAACCTGTTGTGGCATTAGAACTTCCAAATGGAAAAATAGTAACAGGAAGTACATCCGATTTGTTAGGAGCAGCGGCAGCAGCTCTTCTTAACGGAATAAAAGCTTTAGGGGAAATAGAAGACGATGTGAAATTAATTGCAAAAGAAGCAATTGAACCAATACAGATTTTGAAAACAAATTATCTTGGTAGCAAGAACCCACGTCTTCATACAGATGAAATCCTAATTGCATTATCATCAACAGCAGCTCATAACGAAAACGCAAAGAAAGCAATGAGCCAGCTACATAAATTAAAAGGATGTGATGCACACTCAACAGTATTATTGTCATCAGTAGATGAGAATATATTTAAAAAATTAGGAATCCAACTTACATGCGAACCAAAGTATGAGCATGACGGAAGGAAATATCATAAACTGTAAATTATGATGGAAAACTTGATTTAGTACAAATATTTGAAAATATAATTAAAAGAATAAATATAGAAAGTTCCCAATTAAGTTGATTGTAGAAATGGCTTGGTTTGGAACTTTTTTCTTGGGAAATATTCTTTAGTAGATGAGGAATGTAAGATGATAAAATTGTTAGTCTTTAATATTGAAGGCTGAAGTTGGTACTAATGGAGGACTCAAAAAAATCAATGTATTGAAAGCACAAATGAAATAGAAATCAATGTGAAAGAAATGTTGAGGGAATATATAATGGTGTAAATTACAAAGTAAAAAATAAAATTATGACACCTTTATAACAAATGGTATCTAGAAAAGTTTTTTTTGTATGTTAGAATATAACAATGTAAACAAAAAAGAGGAGGAGTTAAAAAATGAAAAAGTTACAAAGTAGAATACTGGCAATTGTACTTGTAATTGCCGTGGCAGGAGCTTACATGCCAATTTCAGAAGTACCAACTTATGCAGCTACTAAAAAAGTAAAGCTGAGTAAAAAGAAAGTACGTCTAAAAGTTGGGAAAAAGAAAACTATTAAATTAAAAAATGTAAGGAAAAAGGTTAAATGGAAAGTAGTAAAAGGGAAAAAAGTAGTTTCCATTAAGAAAAAAGGAAAATTAAAAAACAAAATTGTAATTAAAGCTAAAAAAGCCGGAAAGGCAGTAATAAAAGCTACATATAAGAAAAAGAAATACAAAGTAAAAGTAACGGTAAAAAATAGTAAAGGGGAACAGCAAACATCAGGAAATGCACAGACATCTACAACAGTTGCTCCTACAACTGCAAATGGTGTAGTAGTTACAACTAAAGTTGTAGAATCAAAAACAGAGATTACGACGGAAACTCTGACAGCAGCGCCAACAGAGGCACCGACAGTAGCGCCAACAGAGGCATCAACAGTAGCGCCAACAGAGGCACCGACAGTAGCCCCAACAGAGGCACCAACGGTAGCACCATCAACAGCGGATCCTAATAAACCTGCAGCACCGATAGGATTAACATTTGCAGGAAGCAAGGATTTACCATTCTATTTTGCATGGGCAATTACTGAAGGAGTTACATATAATTTTTACATAAATGATACAAAAATTGAATCAGGAATTGTTGCAGGATTCTATAATTGTGATTCAAAATATTTTACAACAGTGGGAGATTATAAAATTTCCGTAACAGCAGAAAAAAATGGATATGAGTCAGATAAAGCTACAATCGATTTTAAAGTAACAAAAGATAATGTAGCTACAACAGAGGCGTCTACGGAAGCACCAACGGTAACCCCAACAGAGGCGTCTACAGAAGCACCAACGGTAGCACCAACAGAGGCGTCTACAGAAGCACCTACCGAAGCACCAACGGAAGCTCCAACTAAGGCACCGGAAGATGCATCTCATGTAGTAAAGAATCCGGGGGTTCAGGAGGAAGCAGCTGATTCTCAGGTAGCAAGTGACATTTCACTTACACCATATTGGGATGGTATTGATGATAAATTGTCATCAACCAAAGGAAATACAAGTGACAACGAAGGAATAGAAAAATTATTTGACAATAATGTTAATACAAAGTTCTTTACAAATGATGCTCCGGCAATCACTATTGCATGGAAAATGAAGAGAGCAGTTACACTTAAGAGTTACACATTTGTATTAGCAGGGGATGCATCCACATATAAGCATAGAGATCCTCACAGCTGGGCAGTATATGCATCAATGGATGGTGAAAACTGGACAACTGTTTCAGATGTTGATAATGGTGGAATTACCCACACAAATAATGGTGAATACACATTTAATTGTACAACAAAGATGTCAGCACAATATTTTATGATTATTATTAAAAATAGTGGTGATGATGGAAAGTTGTATTATGGTTCACAGATGTCTGAAATTTATCTGAAAGGTGATGTCGACAGAATTACAGAAAGTAGAGGAAGTGATATTACGGATCAGGTAAGTGGAATAGATACTGGGGCTACTACAATAAACGGATTTAATTCAAATGAAGGTGTGGAAAATATATTTGATGGTAAGAGAGCAACTAAATTATATTCTACATCTCAGATACCGGGGAATATAGTATGGAAAATGAAACAGAATACAACACTTTACAGTTACACAATTACAACTGCTAACGATAATTCAAAATATACAAACAGAACAATTAAGGCATGGAAGTTATACGGCTTGGCTGACGGAAAAAACTGGGAATTAATTGATACGGTAAATGAAAGCGGAATGGCAGATCAGGATTATGCTGATTACACATATCTTGTTGATAAGATAGGAACATATACTCAGTATAAAATGGAAATTACAGAATTGTACGGAAATAGTTTCCAGATTTCAGACATTACATTAAGGGGTAATTCAGTAACTGATAGTGAGTTCAAAGCTTTGTTTGTAGGTGACTGGGAACAGGTTACAGCAAAGGGATATAAAGAAGCATTGTATAATGCATTCTACGAGGTTTACCCAAGACAGTATAAACGTTGGGGAACAGGTTCGGAACCTAAAAAAATATTTGTAAGAGCTGACAAGGGATATGATGGAGTGGCATACACATCCGGTTCTTCAATAGTAATTTCAGTTGATTGGATGAATAATAATCCAAGAGGAATTGGATATTTTACACATGAGTTAACACATGCTGTACAGCAGTACGGAAATGTATCTTCATCATCAAAAGCATGGTGGGTAGAAAATATGGCAAATTACGGTGGATTCCGTTACTATCACTGGGCACATGAAGATACTGCGCAGGTATATTATGCCAACGATACATCCCTTCAGGACTGGGGCTATGAGGCATATGGAAATAATAAATGGTTCTTCTCATATATGGATTCAAAATATCCAACAACAAAGGATAGTAATGGCAATGTAAAATACGGTCTTATTGATAGTCTCAACCATTTATTAAAGGACAATAAGGGTACAACATATGATGATAATCCATATGATACATCAACACCATGGAATCAGTTAGTAAAACAGATTACAGGATATGATTGTATAGAAGCTCTTAGATTACATTATGTAGATGAACTTAAAAACGGTACATGGACATTTACCGGATTTGGAAATTATTCAGATAATTGGATCACTACAGATTTGCCGGGAGTACCTAATATTGATTATCCTGCTTACGTAGGAAAAAATCATGGAAATACAACCGGTACAAAACTGTCTTCAGCAGTAACAAGCGGAACAAATTTATTGTCAGGTGCAACAATTATCAGTGAATCAGGTTACACAAAGGATGGTGAGTCTTCATCTAAACTTATTGATGGCGATTTGTCAACAAAATGGTGTGCAACATCTGGAAGCGTCGAAAACCAGGCATATGCTTTATCAGGTGCTCAGCACTTTGTAAAGATAGACCTTGGAAGTACAAAGACATTTAATACCTATACTCTTTACAATACACAAAGTAAGGAAGGTTTTGGTAATACTACTGAATGGGAAGTTCTTGTATCAAACGATGGAAAAGAATGGAAGTCAGTAGATTATCAAGTAAATCAGAATGATGCAATTTCATCCTTTGACATAGGAAAACAGACAGCAAGATACATTGTATTTAAGATATTTAATTCAGATAATGGTGGAGTTGGTACTGTAAGACTTTACGAACTTCAGTTATATAACAGATAGAAAAATATTTAATGACCCTTTATGCTATTAACAGTGGCATAAAGGGTTTTTTTAGGTTAAAATAAAAATGAAAGGATATTTAAGGAGTTGAGAATGGATAATAAAAAAATATTTTTAGCACCTGGAGCCCATATTGTGGGAAATGTCAGTCTTGGGGAAAATGTAGGAATATGGTACAATGCAGTAGTCCGTGCTGATATGGAAAGTATTACAATTGGAAACAACACTAATATACAGGATAATTGTACATTGCATACAGGAAATGGATTTCCAATTGTTGTTGGAGAGGGAGTAACCATAGGACATAATGCTATTGTACATGGATGCCATATTGGAGATAATACAGTAATCGGAATGGGTAGTATTTTATTAAATGGAGCCAAAGTAGGAAGAAACTGTATTATAGGAGCAGGAACTCTTGTTACGGGGAAAATGGAAATTCCTGATAATTCAATGGCCTTTGGAAATCCGGCAAAAATAATTAGAAAACTTACATCAAAAGAGATAATGGCTAATAAAGAAAATGCTATGGAGTATGTGAAACTTATGAAGGAATATAATTAAAAAGACTGAAATACGATTTTCTAATGATAGGAAAAGAGACATGAGTAATTGGATATTTAAAAATAAAAAATTTGTATCGGCTTTGGCATTTTTGTGTGCGGCAGGATGGTCATTGGCGTATCCTCTTATAAAACTTGGATATTCAAATCTAAATGTGGCATCAGATGATCTTGGAAGCAAAATCAATATTAATAATAATTTCTCTTGTGTTAATATCAGCAGTATGTTTTGGTATATACAATCAGCTGATTGCCTGTAACCTAATAAGCAAAATAGCAATTTTTAATGCATTTATTCCTATATTGGGAGTTATATTCTCGGCAATAATATTAGGAGAGCCAATGAAGTTTAAGTACTTTGTAGCAGGAATGCTTGTGGCACTTGGAGTGTATGTAATTAATAAATTTGATGGTAAGTAGAAGGAGGAAAGAATCATGAAGAAGATGTTAACTTTTGTAATTGCAGTAATCTCGTTATGTGGTTTATTTACCATACTAAAGAGTGACAATGCCTATGCGGCAACCAACAGACTGTTGGAGAAGGACAAGGTATACTATTATGATTTGGATGGAGATGGCACTAAGGAAAAGATATATTACCAGACCCATGTAAGCGCTAAAGACAATGAGTTTTTTGACAGTGTAAGTCTGTTTATAAATGACAAAAATGTATATACAAAAAAATTAACAGACGTATGGGCAAGCTATAAGGTAATTGACTTTGACACTTCTGACAAGACAATAGAGTTAAATTTTCAGATAGGCAGTTATTCGTATACATTGGATTACAGTTCTTTTCAAAGATGGAACGGAAAAGAAATTACAGAATTTGAAACAAGCAGTAACAAGGCACTGATGTATGGGAGAGGATATCGGTTCAAGAATGTGAAAGGTAATGGAAGGTTCCATATTATTGTGGATACACCTTACGCATTGCCAATAGGATGTTTTTACGCAGATATTCCATTACAGTTAAAAGGTGATAAAATTGTACCGGCTACGGGAACTTACAAACTTGTGGAAAGCTCAAAAAAATATATGTATACTGTAAAGAAAAATATGAAAGTGTACAAAACTGCATCTAAAAAATCAAAGAATAAATTTACTTTGAAAAAGGGAGATAAGCTTAGAATTATAAAAATCAAGCCGGCAAAGAATGTAGCAAAACGCCCTAAGGGAAAATATAGTCTTGATAAGAGGGATAACGGGTTTGCATATGTAAAAACTAAAACCGGAAAGAAGGGATGGATTTTCTTAAGTAAGAAAATGTCAAGCTGGGGAAAGAAAACTTTGTTTAAAAAGGTTCCGGGATGGGGCTGATACAATAGTGATAACTCCCTATCTCTTTTTTATAACTCACTTATTTTAAGTCAGCAGGAAAAACAATATCCTGCTGATTTCTTATTTTATCCATAACCTTCAATGCCATAAGAGAATATCTGATATTTCCTCAGGAAGTCCAAATAATTTAACCAGCGGATGAATGCAGTACATTCCAATGTCCGTAAGAGACCCGTTTGAAAAATCTTTGTTAAAGGCGAAGATAATTGTAAGGATGACGGGACATATAAGTATGTAGTCAGACGAAAAGGGAAAGCAACAAATCATTATACAAGCAATCTAGATGAAAAGATTGATTTTATGCAGGCATTTGAATTTTAATTGCATACAACAATAACAAATCCACTATTGCATTATATTGAATTGAGCGATACAATGCTATAGGAAATTAAATATAGGGGAGCTTGTAGGCAGGCTGAGAGGAAGTAATCAACTTCGACCCTTAAACCTGATTTGGATAATGCCAACGTAGGAATTAAGTATAGGATTTAATGCGGACAAACCAGATTAGGTTTGTCTGTTTTTCATTTTAACGTAACAATTATGATGAGATTCTGCTGTAAAAAGTATTCAGCAGAACGATAAGGAGGAAATATGTTTAAGAAATGTGTAGAAAACGTAAGAAATAATGTGCCTTTAGTTCACAACATTACTAATTATGTAACAGTAAATGATGTGGCTAATGTTTTACTGGCTTGTGGCGGCAGCCCAATTATGTCAGATGATATTGATGATGTGGAAGATATTACATCTATTTGTGGTGGTTTGAACATTAATATTGGAACATTAAATAAAAACACCATACCATCTATGTTTGCAGCAGGAAAGAAAGCAAATGAATTAGGACATGTTGTTTTACTTGATCCTGTTGGGGCAGGGGCAAGCAAGTTAAGAACTAATACAGCAAATGAATTAATGGAAAAAGTGAAATTTGATGTTGTAAGAGGAAATATTTCAGAAGTTAAGACTTTAATGCTGGGTACAGGAAGTACAAAAGGTGTAGATGCAGATGTTTCTGACAAAGTAACAGATGAAAACTTAGACGACACTATTAGCAAGCTCAAGAGTTTTTCAAAGGCAACAGGAAGCATTATCGCAGTAACAGGCGCAATTGATTTAGTTTGTGACAGCGAAAAATGCTATGTTATAAGAAATGGTAGAGCCGAAATGAGTTCAATTACAGGAACAGGATGCCAGTTATCAGGTTTGATGACAGCGTTTTTAGTTGCAAATCCAGAAAACAAATTGGAAGCAGCAGCGGCAGCAGTTTGTACAATGGGACTTGCCGGAGAAATTGCATGGTCAAGAATGAGTGAAGGCGATGGAAACTCAACATACAGAAACAGAATTATTGATGCCATCTACAATATGGATGGTGAAACATTAGAAAAAGGAGCTAAATATGAAGTTAAGTAATACAACAAAGGAAGAATTGCTTTTATACGGCGTAACTGACAGAGCTTGGTTAAATGGCGAAACTTTGTACAGTCAGGTTGAAAAAGCTTTAAAAGGCGGAGCAACTTTTATGCAACTTCGAGAAAAGAAACTTGATGAAGAAAGTTTTTTGAAGGAAGCCATTGAGATAAAAGAATTATGTAGAAAGTACAATGTACCATTTGTAATTAATGACAATGTTGATATTGCTTTGGAAATGGATGCTGACGGCGTTCATGTTGGACAAAGTGACATGGAAGCTTTAGATGTAAGGGCAAAGCTTGGTCCTGATAAGATTATTGGTGTGTCAGCGCAAACTGTTGAGCAGGCAATTTTAGCGGAAAAACACGGAGCAGATTATTTAGGAGTAGGCGCAGTTTTTCCAACCGGCTCCAAAGATGATGCAGAAGAAGTTACTTTTGAAACACTGAAAGCAATATGTCAGGCAGTAAAAATTCCTGTTATTGCCATTGGTGGAATTTCAAAAGGCAATGTTTTAGAACTTGCAGGCAGTGGCATTTGCGGTATAGCAGTTATTAGCGCTATTTTTGCAGCAAAGGATATTGAAGAAGCAACTAAGGAATTAAAAGAAAAAGCAATCAAAATGTTAGAAAAAGGTGAATAATGGCAAAAGGATTTATTTTTGATGTTGATGGGACAATACTTGATTCTATGGAAATATGGATGGATGCAGCTAAGTTGTATTTAAAGGATTTAGGTATTGAGGCTGAGGAAAACTTAGGAGACATTATGTTTAGCCTGACTATGGCAGAAGGAGCAGAGTATATTAGAAAAACATATAAGGTTAATCTTTCTGACAAGGAAATTTGCGATGGTATAAACCAAAAGGTTTTTGGTTTTTACAAAGAAGAAGCTCCACTTAAAGGGAAGTCAATTGAAATTTTAGAGTATGCTCAAAAGAATAACATACCTATGGTGGTTGCAACATCAACAGACCGTCCTATGATTGAGGCGGCTTTTGAAAGGTTGAATCTTGGAAAATATTTTAAGAAAATATATACAACTACAGAGGTTGGTTCAGGAAAAGACAAACCGGAAATTTTTATGAGAGCAATGGAAACATTAGGTACAAAACCTGATGAAACATGGCTGTTCGAAGACGGAGTTTATTCCATGGACACAGCAAAGAAAATGGGTATTCACACAGTTGGTATATATGATAAGTCCAGTGATAAGGATCAGGATATGGTTAAGAGCCTTGCAGATGTTTATATAACAAGCTGGGATGAATATGAAAAAGTAATTAAGGCTGTTAAGTAAAACATAAACATATGATGAACCGTTGTTGACACAGGGTAAAAGAATGTTTACCAGCAAAAAGAGTGTTTAATAACAAAAATTAACAGTTGATAAGTTACTAAAATGATAAGTTAGTAAAGCGGTAAATCGGGGGCACCACTTTTTACCGCTATAAAAAACAGTAGAAATACTGTACCACAATAGAAGACATAAGGAGGAAGCAAAATGAACACAGCATTAACCATTGCGGGAAGTGATTCATGTGGAGGCGCCGGAATACAAGCAGATTTAAAGACAATGACAACTAATGGAGTGTATGGCATGAGTGCCATTACAGCTTTAACTGCTCAAAATACAACCGGCGTATCAGACATTTACGAAGTAACAGCAGATTTTTTAAAGGCACAGCTAAAGGCAATATTTGAGGATATTACACCTGATGCAATTAAGATTGGAATGGTATCTTCAAAAGATTTGATTATAGCAATTGCCGAGAGCCTAAAGAAATACAATGGCAAGAACATTGTGTTAGATCCGGTCATGGTAGCAACAAGTGGAGCAAAATTAATTAGCGATGATGCAATAGAAACACTGAAGGAATATTTAATTCCAATGGCTACTGTAATCACACCGAACATTCCGGAAGCAGAAGTTTTATCAGAAATGAAAATAACTAATGAAGAGGAAATGATTAAGGCAGCAGAAAAAATCAGCAAAAAGTATAATGTTGCAGTTTTGTGCAAAGGTGGTCACAGCATTAATGATGCCAATGATCTATTGTACAGAGATGGTGAATACAAATGGTTTAAGGGGAAACGAATCAACAATCCAAATACACATGGAACAGGATGTACACTTTCAAGTGCTATTGCTTCAAATCTTGCCAAGGGAAGAAATCTTGATGAGGCAGTTGAGAAAGCAAAAGCATATATTTCAGGTGCTTTAGGAGCAATGCTTGATTTAGGAAAGGGTAGTGGACCAATGAATCATGCATTTGCAGTAGAAGGCGAATACTAGAATTAATGGGAGGTACAAAATGGATAAAAAAGGAACATCAGTATTTAGCAACAGTTTAATTTGGTTTGGAGCAGGAGTATCAATTGCAGAAATAGTTACAGGTACATATCTTGCATCGCTAGGAATGGCAAAGGGAATCGCAGCAATTATTATAGGACATCTTATAGGGTGTGGCTTGCTTTTTCTTGCAGGATTAATTGGTGCAAAAACAAAGAAAAGTGCCATGGAAACTGTAAAAATCAGTTTCGGTGAAAAAGGCAGTATTATTTTTGCAGTTTTAAATGTAATTCAGTTGGCAGGTTGGACAGCAATTATGATATATGACGGCGCAGTTTCAGCTAATGGAATTTTTGGCACAGGTCGTCTTATTTGGTGTATTGTAATTGGCTGTTTAATTATTGTTTGGATTTTTATTGGAATTAAAAATATTGAAAAAATAAATGTTGTGGCAATGACAGCATTGTTTGTTTTAACAATTATTTTATGTAGAGTTGTATTTTTCACAGGGAAAGGTGCTACAGCAGTGGCAGCAGATGGACTTACATTTGGGGCAGCAGTAGAGCTTGCAGTAGCGATGCCACTTTCATGGTTACCTTTAATCAGTGATTATACAAGAGAAGCAGAGAAGCCTGTTAAGGCAACAGCGGCAAGTGCCATTGTTTACGGTTTGGTAAGTTGTTGGATGTACATAATCGGTATGGGAGCAGCTATTTTTGCAGAAAATGCCGGTATAGACCAGATTATGTTAAAAGCAGGTTTAGGTATTGCCGGACTACTTATTATAGTATTTTCAACAGTTACAACTACATACCTTGATGCCTATTCAGCAGGTATTTCAAGCGAGTCGATTTGGAAAAAAATTAATGGAAAATATATGGCAATAATAATTACAGTTATTGGAACTGTTGGCGCAATAGTCTATCCAATGGACGATATTACAGATTTCTTATATTTAATAGGTTCAGTATTTGCCCCAATGATAGCAATTCAGATTGCAGACTATTTTGTAATTAAAGGATCTAGTGAAGATAAAAGCTTCAATGCTGTAAACATTGTTATTTGGGTAATCGGATTTGCGCTATATAGATATTTAATGACAGTAGACATAATTGTAGGAAACACATTACCAGATATGGTAATAACACTTATATTATGCGTTATTGTAAATTTTGTTATGAAAAAATCAAAAGCTTAAATTGATTAAAAAAACACAGGGAGAAGGATAGCAAATATCTAAATTACCTGTGTTTTTTATTGTCATAAATTAGTTCTTGATTTCTTTAGTAAACATTCTATTTAACAGATAAGCATGTACAAAGCCTGATATTTCAGGTAGAAATACAATAAAAACTGTAAAGCCTTTAATAACTATTACCCACATAACAATATCTACAACTGTCATTATTAAGAATGACCATATATATTTAACTACAAACTGCCAGGATAATTTCAGAACTCTTCTCACACTGTCATAGAACTGGGCAATGTATGCAAAGGCAGCACTTAAAACCATGTAATAGAATAGAAAAATAATCACATACAAAGGTAGTGCATATTGAAATACACCGCCAATGGTTTTGGTATTTAAAACTATGTAAATGCTTGTAAGTAAAACAGCTCCGATTACTCCAAGTATTAACCAGACAATAGTGGCAATTTTGAAGTTTTCTTTAAAAGCCTTAAAGAAACTTTTTGTAATGTAGGATTCCTCATCTTTTACAAGTTTAAGCATTACAGAGTAAAAGGCTGTAGTAGAAGCACCGATGGTTATAATAGGTATTGAGCATACAAGCCAAAGTAAAGTAGCAATTAGAGTGTCTGTAGCTTTGTTTAAAAAGTTAATAAATTTTCCGTCGTAATCTAAAATATGTCCCATTATTTTCACCTCAATCAATGTAATTGAAAGTCCTTTCTTTTAGTTATTGTTAATTGGTTTGATGTATAAACTGATTTCTATATTCTTTTGGACTAAGTCCTGTATTCTTCTTAAAAAGAGAAGAAAAATAAGCCGCATCATGTATACCGATACTATCAGCAATTTCAAAAGTTCTAAGAGTAGAGCCTGCTAACAAATCTTTTGCTAAGGCAATTCTCAAAGTAGTAATGTAATTGATTATTGAAATGCCACATTCTTTCTTAAAAGTTCTGCTAAGGTAAGATTCATTTGAATTTACAATTTTTGCTAAAACTTCCAAAGATAAATCTTCAGCTATATGGTCCTGAATGTAAGAAATAGTTTCCTGTACAAAATCACTGTATTTCTTAGTGGATTGAGTAAGGAGTTGTTTAACGGTATTAAGTAAATCTCCTATGAAAGTTTTTAACTGAAAAATATCTGAACAGTTATTTATCATGCCACTGTAATCTTTTTCAGGCAAAATCAAATGTGACTTCAAAACTACTCTGTAGCAAATATAATAAATTTGGAAACATATATTTACAGCAGTATCTTCATCAGCAAAAGAGCTTTGCAGTTTAATGAAAATGTCAGAGGCAATATCGTTAGATTTCTTAAAGTCAAGTTGTATTATGGCTGTTTCAAAATCATGTAAAAGTAATGTAGTTTCTGCTGAAAGATTGTTATTACCATCAGCGGCTTTGGCAGTGTAAGTTACAATGTGCGAAGAAGAATAAAAGCATAGCGACAAAGCCGAAATAGCCTGTGAAACACCTGCTGCAAATTCTTCAATGCAGTTATGATGTTCGCTTATGCCAACAAATACCGGCTCGTTGTATTCTTTATAAAATTCGTTAATAACAAGGTTACAGTTGTCTACTATCTGCCCTATGTAATTTTCGTTTGTTTCATAATAAATAGTTATAATCAGATTATTATATCTGTAGCAATAGCCGTTGGATTTAAAATCAATAATTGTGTCTTTAAGCAGATTAATTGAATCTGTTGAATCAACTAATTGAAAGGCCGCAACATAGAAGCCATTCAAATTAATATCGTGTTCAGCAGCACGTTTTTTTATATCCTCAGTTACAACAGAAGAGTCTGTTAATTCCTGAAAAACAGTATCTTTTAAATAAGCAAATTCCTTTTCATCAATTGTTTTGTTGCTTCTTGAGGTAATCAGTTTCTGGGCTACATTTTGAACAGATTCAATAATTTTTTCTTTTGCCGCAGGCTTTAATATATATTCGTTTACCTGATATTTAATTGCAGACTGGGCATATTCAAATTCGGAATAACCTGACAAAATAATAACTGCAATATCAGGGTGGTTTTCATAAACATATTCTGCCAGCCCTATACCATCAAGAACAGGCATTTTTATATCAGTTAAAACAATGTCAATATTGTTGTTTTCTATAATTTCGATTGCCTCTTTGCCGTTACTGGCAGTGGCAGTAACCTGACAATCATAAGCATCCCAATTAATATAATCAGATAAGCCTTTTCTAATGACAACTTCGTCATCAACAATTAACAAGTGAAATTTCATAGTGTGTTCCTCCTTACAAAGTTGTATCTTCAAAGTTAAATGGTACCATAAAGGAAATTGTAGTTTTTTCCATTGGTATACTTTCTATATGTAAGCTGGAATTTTCTCCATACATAAGAAATAAACGTCTGTTTAGGTTTTTTAATCCAACATGAGTGTGACCACCAACCTGTACATCCTGTGTTTCGTTGGTATCAAAAGTTGGAATTTTGGTAAAACCAACACCATCATCAACTACAGATATACAAACATTGTCACTAATTTTCTTTATGGAAATAGTTAAAGTACCTGATGTTTCTTTTGGCTCCAAGCCATGTACATAAGCATTTTCAACTAATGTTTGAATTGAGAAAATTGGTATATGACATTTATCAAGATTTGGTTCAATATCAAAAAATACCTGTATTTTATCTTCAAATCTCATTTTTTGTAAATAGTTATAAAATCTAACATAAGACAATTCATCTTCAACAGTAGCTTCAAAATTATCTCTTGAAATAACTGTGGCTTTTAACAGTTCCCCGAGAGCAATTGCCATGGAATAAATTTCATTATTATCTGACATCTGAGCTTTCCAAGCCATTGTATTAAGCACATTAAATAGAAAATGTGGATTAATCTGTGACTGTAAGGCTCTGATTTCTGCATCTTTTAAAAGCATGTTTTGTTCTAAAATATCATCATGATATGAATGGATTTCGCTTAACATATTATTAACTGATAATTGAAGAGAATAGAACTCTTCGTAATCATCAAGGGAAGAAATGTGTTCTGAATAATTTCCATCAGCTATTCTGTCAACATATCCCTTCATAACTGTTATAGGGCGGGTAATAACCCTACTAAATAAGAAAGCAATAATTGTTACGGCAACAATTATTAAAATAATTACAACTATATATGGAAGTAATACATTAAATAATTGTTTTGATATTTGAGCTTTAGGTGCCATAACTACAGTGTTAAGTTCCATTTTTTCTATATTGTTTGATAGGGCAAGATAACTATTATCTTTAAAAGTTGTATCAAAAAATACCCAGTCACTGTTTTTTATAATAGAATTTTTTAGTGCATTCATTTCGTGTTTAGTAGTATTTCCATCGGTCCCGGAAATAAGTTCAACATCTTTATTATATAGAAAAATATGCCAACCGTTAGAAATACTTTGAGTTAAGTCAGCAAGCCATTCCTTTTTGTCAATGGAAATAATTACTGTGCCTAGAATTTCACCACTATCTGAACTGTAAATGGATCTGATGAAATACAGGCAATTGGAATTATCCAAAGAACGTATTGTTAAAGTTGGAGTTTCCTCATTATAAGTTCTATATATTGTTGTTGTCTCTGTTGTGGATAAAACAGATTCATCTTTTGAGACGTGAATCTGGCTACCCTGATTATTATAAACGTATATTGAATTAATGTAGGATTTCTCCCATATATTGTTCATAATAAGAACAGAAGTCATTTGTTTTAAAACTACTGATGAATTAGCATTATATTCATAGTTTTTTTCCAGCCATTTATAAACTGAATCATTTAAAGTAAGTATTCTGTATACAGAATCTATTGTATCTATATTATTGGAAATGGCATCAATTGTGGAACGGCCTTCCTGTAACATCTGCTCCTGATAGCTTTTGGTAAATTCCTTAGCAGTTTTGTAAGAAAGAAGAATACCACTTACAAGTAGGGCAACTACGATTGTAATGGTAATAAGAGCAGTAACCTGTGTTTTGATTTTTTTTCTGTGTGTGTGAGCTTTGCCGGCTTTTGTTATTTCGGTAATGTTCACATTATTAGTTTTTTCTTTATTAATAGTCATGTAAACCTCTTCTGTATAAATGTATAAAATAGAATCCTATTTGTATTGCTTTTTGTTTATGTTAATTATAACATAAGAAAATAATAAAAGTTGCGTTTATGGAAAATAGACAAAAAATTACAAAAAAATGTAAAAATATGTAAAAAAATCACAAGTTTAAGTAAAAATATTCTATTCAGAAACACACAAAAAACAAATATAATGTAATCATCAAACAGAGCGAAGGAGGAATATTTTATGAGAAAGAAGAAATTGTTAAGCTTGTTACTTGTTGGAACAATGGTAGCAGGACTTATAACAGGATGTGGTTCTTCAAGCAAGGACACATCAAAGAGTGATTCAGGAAAATCAAAGGACGGAAAGGTAGTACTTAACGTAATTAACTATCATGTAGGTACAGATTACGCAGCAGATTACTACAAATACTTATTTGATGCATTTAAGAAAACAGATGAAGGAAAGAACGTTGAATTTAATTTTGAAGAAATTCCTACAACAGATGCATTTAACCAGAAGATTAAATTATTAATTTCAAGTGGTGATTTACCAGACATCGTTTTAAATGGTGGAAACAACATTACAGCATTAGCTGCTAAGTCAGGTAAGGTTCAGGACTTAACACAGTATCTTGAAGATGACAAAAAATGGAAAGCAATGTTTAGTGATACAGACCTTGAGTTTAACTCATACAAAGGTAAGGTTTATGGAATTCCAGTATCAAAAGAAATTTCATACATTTACTATAACAAAGACTTATTTAAGAAAGCAGGAATTGAAGCTCCTAAAACAGGATATGCAACATGGGATGAATTCTTTGCAGCATGTGATAAGTTGAAAGCAAAAGGAATTACACCTGTAAGTATGGACAGCGCAGACCTTGGCTGGTTATCAAATCTTTGGTACAGCGGTTTAATTGGTACAGCAGGAAAAGAAGGAAACGACTTTATGAACAAGCAGTACCCAACAGACTACAATACATCAGTTGTTGAAGATGCAACAGCAACACTTCAGAAAATGCTTCAGAAGTATACAACATCAGATGCACTTGGCGGAAAATATGACACAATGGCTACACACTTCTTTAACGGAGAAGTTGCAATGCTTCCAAATGGACCTTGGATGATTCCTGATTTCAAGAGCACAGACAAAGCTCCTGAAGGTTTCTATGACAAAGTTGGTATTATGCTTCTTCCA
Source organism: Eubacterium sp. (assembly GCF_057858645.1). Classification (NCBI taxonomy): domain Bacteria; kingdom Bacillati; phylum Bacillota; class Clostridia; order Eubacteriales; family Eubacteriaceae; genus Eubacterium; species Eubacterium sp. The sequence goes on along the minus strand of NZ_DBLZZO010000022.1, from coordinate 14,790 downwards.
GGTTCAGGTATGGAAAGTGTTCCAACACCTGGTGACATGGTAGGTGCAAAGGATCCTGATAAGATTAAAGCAGCAGTAGCATTCTTAAAATTCGAAACATCTGCTGAAAATCAGATTAAAGCATTAGAAATGGCAGGATTGCAGCCAGTATCAAGCAACATTGAAGTACCACAGTCTCTTAAAGATTCAGATCCATTAATGGCAGACGTATTAGAGATTCAGTCAAAAGCTAAGTACACATACGGTCAGAACCAAGCTTACTGGTATCAGAATGTTATTGATGTATTCTCAAATCAGTTGCCTGAATTAGCTTATGGAAACATTACACCAAAAGAATTCTGTAAGAAATTATCAGACGCAGCTAAGAAAAATTAAAGTAAATTAAGGTTGATGACTGTCTCATATAAATAATCACAAAGAAAATTATATGGGACAGTCTTTTTTTGTGAAAGGATAGTGAGAAAATGTCTACAAAAAATAAAAAAGGATGGATATTGGCATTTGCATTACCCTGTGTGATTCTATTTTGCATAGTGTATGCAATACCTTTGATAATGGTTATAGTTACATCATTTTGTAATTATTCAGTGGCACAGTCACCGGTATTTCAGGGATTGGATAATTTTAAAACAATTTTTGCAGATCCGGATTTCAAAGTCGCAATTATTAACACATTAAAATGGGTGTTAATACAGTCAACATTACATGTTTCTATTGGTTTTATTATGGCTCTTATTTTAAGAAGAAAACCAAGAGGCTGGAAATTTACAAGAGTAGCTTATGTAATACCTAACATTATACCTACAGCTGCAACAGCAGTAATGTATTCATTATTATTAAATCCTACATTCGGTGTAGTAAAAATGATATACGAGAAATTAGGAATTGACACAACAATGGTAATTAACCTTTTTGGTAATTCAAAATATGCATTCTGGACAGTAACAGCAACATGGGTATTTTATTCAGGATTTAACATGTTAATTTTCTTAGGTGAAATGCAGGCAATAAGCCCTGACATTTACGAAGCAGCACAGGTAGACGGAGCAACACCGGGACAGGCTGACAGATACATAACAATTCCATTAATGAAGAATGCATTTGGAACATGTGTAATTTTAGCTTCAGTTGCAATGGTATCACAGTTTGACATTATTTATATGACAACCAAGGGCGGACCTGGTAACAGTACGTTGAACCTGCCAATGTATTTGTACAAGATAATTACTTTAGAGAACAATTATGGTAAGGCAAATGCAGTTGGTGTTGTACAGATTATATTAGGTTTAGTTTTAGTAATTTTAATTCAGAAACTATTTAACCAGAAAAAAGATTTAGAGGAGGTATAAAGATGGCAGAAAAAGTAAGCGGACCGAAATCATTAAAAAAACAGCCGGCTGCCTTAAGGGTTGTTCTAAGCATATTTAAATATTTATTCCTTCTTCTAATTGTATTTATATCAATTGGACCAATTATATGGGCAGCATTAAGTTCATTTAAAACTTATGCGGAAATCAATGCCTCAGCATTATCATTACCTAAGGCATTCCATTTCTCAAACTATGTAGATGCATTTAAATATGCACCTATTCAGAAATACTTTTTAAACAGTGTAATTGTAGTAGGTGTCAGCGTTCTTGTAACACTTATTGTAGTAGGAATGTGTGCCTATGTTACTGCAAGATACAACTTTAAATTAAAACCTTTGCTTGTACTTATGATTTCAGCATCATTAATGTTACCTGCACAGGCTATATCACAGCCATTATTCTCAATGTTCAAAACATTGGGTATATATGATACAAAACTTGGACTAATTATAGTCTACGCGGCCATGGGAATTCCAATGTCATTCTTCGTAATGACAAGTTATTATAAAACAATTCCTTTAGCACTTGAAGAATCAGCATATATTGACGGAGCATCATTTATACAGTCTTTTACAAAGGTAATTCTTCCTTTAGCAAAACCTGGATTTGCAACAATAGCAATGCTTCAGTTTATTAATACATGGAACGAGTTCTACTTTGCATTAATGCTCACAAGTGGAGACACAGCAAGAACAGTTCCAATTGCATTAAATTATTATTTAGGAACATTTGCAAACAATTATTCAGCACTGTTTGCGGCGGTAGTTATAACAGTATTACCAACAATTATTTTCTTTATTATATTACAGAAACAGGTTATGGAAAGTTTAACAGCAGGAGCTGTTAAGGGCTAAATTTTAGAGAAAATTATGGAGGCTTATAATGGAAAAAAATACATATCCGGTAGAAAGCTGGAAAGTTACAGAGAAAAAATTTTTAAAAGAATGGAATTATAGAAATGAGACAACATTTGCTCTTTCTAATGGATATATCGGTACAAGAGGAACTTTTGATGAAGGTTATCCTTTTACAGTAGATGAAGGTTTAGAGGGAAACTTTATTAATGGTTTCTATGAAAGTGAGAATATAAGATATGGCGAGTGGAATTTTGGATTCCCTAAAAAAAGCCAATCATTACTTAACCTTCCTAATCTAAAAAAGACAACTCTCATATTTGATGATGAACCATTTGATTTATTTACAGGAGAAATCAAAGAATATGAGAGAAGCCTTTTGATGGAGGACGGTGAAGTTATAAGAAATGTTTACTGGAAATCACCTAAAGGCAAAGAAGTAAAAGTAACTTTTAAAAGATTAGTGTCTTTTAGTGATAAGAATTTAATGGGTATACAGATTAAATTTACACCATTAAATTTCAGTGGAAAAGTTAAGATAAATTCATTCTTTGATGGAGCAGTGGAAAATCACACAAGCACTACAAACCCATTAATTGATTATGGCCCTTATGGAAAACATTTAATTCCAAGAGGACTTGATGTTAAGGGTGACACACTTATATATGAAGCAGAAGTGAAAAATAACAAATTTACAATGGCATGTGGAAGTGTTTGTAAGTGTGGTGGAGAAATTACAGATAAAGATATTCAGGAAGAAACTGCTGTTGTTACATATCAATTAGATGTAACAGGGAATGAAGAATATACTTTTGAAAAAATCATAGCTTATTCATCTGACTTAGATATGGATAAAGACAAGTTATATGGCTTTATTCAGGAAAAATTAGAAAAAGGAAATGAATTAGGTTTTGACGGCTTAGAAAAATTACAAAAAGAATACATGCAGGAGTTCTGGAAGAAGGCTGACATTAAGATTGAAGGCGATGATCAGTTACAGCAGGGTATCAGATTTAATTTGTTCCACATTATGCAGTCAGCAGGTCGTGATGGTAGAACAGGTATGGGCGCCAAAGGTTTAAGTGGTGAAGGTTATGAAGGTCACTACTTTTGGGATACAGAAATGTATGTACTACCTGTTTTCATTTACACTGACGCAGAACTTGCAAAACAGTTATTAACTTACAGATATGATACTTTAGATGCGGCAAGAGATAGAGCTAGAATTCTCGGTCACACAAAGGGAGCATTATATCCATGGAGAACAATTAATGGAGAGGAAGCGTCAACATATTTCCCACTTGGTACAGCACAGTATCATATAAACGGTGATATTGCCTATGCTTACAAATTGTATTTTGATATTACAGGAGACTATGACTTCTTAATTGAAAAAGGAGCAGAAGTTTTAATTGAAACAGCAAGAGTATGGGCAGATGTTGGCTGTTTTGCAGAGTGCAAGGATAATAAATATTGCATTTGTGCAGTAACAGGACCTGACGAATATAACGCAATTGTAGATAACAATTTCTACACTAACTTAATTGCCAGAGAAAATTTAAGAAGTGCAGTTTGGGCTTTAAATAAAGTAAAAGAATTAGATAAGGAAGCTTACAACAAGTTAGTTAAGAAGTTAGATTTCAGTGAAGATGAAGTTGAGTATTGGGAAAGAATTATTGAGAATATGTATTTCCCATACGATGAAAAATTGCAGATTTATCCACAGGATGACGGCTTCCTTATGAGAAAGCCATGGGATGAAAGTAAGATACCTGAAGAAAAGAGACATTTGCTTTATGAAAATTATCATCCACTGTTTGTTTACAGACAGAAGATGGCTAAGCAGGCAGACGCAATTCTTGGTATGTTACTTTACAGCAATTACTTTACTAACGAAGAGTTAAAGAGAAATTATGATTTTTATCAGACAGTTACATTGCATCATTCATCTTTATCAACATGTATTTTTGGAATTTTGGCAAGTCAGATTGGATATGATGATGAAGCATATAAATATTTCTCACAGTCTGCAACAATGGACTTAGAGGATATGCATAACAACTTTTATGCAGGTATCCATGCTGCAAACATGGCAGGTACATGGCAGGGCATTGTATTTGGTTTTGCAGGCGTAAGATCAAACAGAGGTTATTTAGAAATTAATCCAAAGATTCCAAATCAGTGGAACTCTTATGAATTTAATATTCAATATAAGGGAAGTGATTTAAGCATAAAGATTACAAAAGAGGATGTAACTTATCAGTTACTTAATGATGTGGAAATCAGTTTTGAAAGTTTAGGTGAAAGCCTGACATTGAAGAAAGGAGAAAAATATGTACAAAAAATATAAAGCCATATTTTTCGATTGGGACGGAACAGCAGTTATGTCAAGACAGGCACCTGTGGAAGAAACAGTTCAGGCAATGAAACCGCTTCTACAGAAAGGCATAAAATTAATCATTGTTAGTGGAACTACATACGATAAGATTGCCGGTGGAGAAATTCATAAGTATTTTACAAAAGAAGAAAATGAAAATCTTTATTTAGGTTTAGGCAGAGGTGCTTTTAATTACCAAATGGTTGATGGTAAGCCGGAAGTTTTTGCAGACTGTATTCCAAAGGATGAAGATTTGCTAAAAATACATGATATATGTTATCAGGTTCACAGATATCTGTTAAAAGAATATGGCTTGAAAACTGATATAGTTTTTTCAAGACCCAATTACTGCAAAATTGATTTAATGGTAGAAGATTTACGTGGTGATCAGTTATTTATGCAGGCAGATGAAATGTCAAAATTAAAAACACTTCTTAGTGACCATGGTTTAAAAAATGGTTTAAGAGATTTAATTGACATTTCAGAAAAAATCGGAAAAGAAAATGGCATGGAAGTGTCAGCTACATGTGATGCAAAATATTTGGAAGTTGGTATTTCATGTAAAAGCGACAATGTTGATACTATTTTTGAAGAAATTTCTAAGGAAGGCATTTTGCCTGAGGATTGTTCATTTTGGGGTGATGAATATGTTGGCATAGAAGAAGGCTTGTATGGAAGTGACAGTTTTATGCTAACAGAAAAAACAAAGAATGGTGATTTCTTTGATGTATCATTACTTGAAGGAACAAGACCTGAAAAGATTCAGGTAGTAGGCGGTAGCGTTGATACATTTATCAATTTCCTAAAAGAGCAGAATCAGTAGTAATCAAGAGTAAAATTGATAAGAACAAAAGATAAAAAGAACTGATAAAAGTCAGAATACATAAGAAAAATAAACAGGAATAAATGAATTGTAACAATGGTTTAATTGTTAGTTATAAAAGGAGCGAAACGATGAAAATTATCATAGCAGATGATTACAAGGACATGAGTAGAAAAGCAGCTAATTATTTGTCAGCACAGGTGATTTTAAAGCCGGGCTCAGTAATTGGTTTGGCAACAGGTGAGACTCCTATTGGAACATATAATCAGCTTGTAAACTGGTACAAAAAAGGTGATATAGATTTTTCTCAGACAAAAACTGTTAATCTGGATGAATACAAGGGCTTAGAGGGAACTCACGAACAAAGCTACAGATTCTTTATGAATGAAAATCTTTTTGACAGAATTAATATTGATAAGAAAAATACATATTTACCAAACGGTATGGCAGAAGACGAAGAAGCTGAATGTGAACGCTACAACGGCATCATTGAAAAGTTAGGTGGCATTGACATGCAATTATTAGGAATTGGCTTAAATGGTCACATAGGTTTTAATGAACCGGGCGAATCATTTGAGAAGATGACACATTGTGTTGAACTTACTCAAAGTACAAAAGATGCAAATCAGAGACTTTTCAAACCGGGAGAAAAAGTGCCTGAAAAGGCATTTACAATGGGAATCAAGTCAATTATGCAGTCAAAGCATATTTTACTTATTGCCAGCGGAGCCAACAAGGCTGAGATTGTTAAGGAAGCTTTCTTTGGACCTGTAACTCCAAAGGTACCGGCATCAATTTTACAGTTACATAATCATGTAACAGTTATTGTAGATAAAGATGCTGCTAAGTATATTCAATAATTTACTTATAGAGAAAATTTGTTTAATCAAACAAATAATAATTACATAAGATAAAATAGCATGAAGTGAAATCTACAAGGAAAGTGTATTTCATAAAGTGAAATTCGCAAAAGAATATTTCAAAAAAGTGTATTTCATAAAAAGGGATTAGCCACTGTTAGTTTGTGTAACAATGGCTAATCCCTTTTAATATGTAATGGAAATTCTTCGAGAATTTCCGTTATTCCAATAAAGACACACTTAGGTGTGAAAATAAATTAGTTGCGATTAAGTACGCATCCAGTGTGAAGAACATCGCAAGGGATGTTTTGTGTTGTAAAAATTAACTTTTAGTAATGATATACTTTTCGTTTGTTAATAAAGAAGAAGGCTGTAAAGCACAATGTTAAAAGTTCTGCAACAGCAACGGCAATCCAAATACCGTTAATTCCAAATAGGATTGGAAGTGTCATTACAACAATAATCTGAAATACCAGTGTTCTTAAGAAAGAAATAGTAGCTGATATTAGACCGTTGTTTAGTGCTGTAAAGAATGAAGAACCATATATATTAAAGCCGTTAACAAGGAATGTAAGGCAATAAATTCTGAAACCGTGAACTGTTAGGGCAAACAAATCCTTGTCATAACCTACAAAAAGTTTAGACAATGGTGATGCTATTGAAAAAGAAAGAATCGTTAAACATACACCACATATGCTAATAAATGACAGACTTTTTTTAAATAGATTTTTTAGCTCAATATGGTTCTTGGCACCGTAATGATAACTTACAATTGGAGCACTACCAATTGAGTAGCCGATAAATATAGCAGCGAATATAAAGTTTACATACATAATAGTTCCGTATGCTGCAATCCCGTCTTCACCTGCAAATTTCATAAGCTGCAAATTGTATAAGGAATTAACAACGGAGCTTGATAAATTAGTCATTAATTCTGATGAACCATTTGTGCACGCTTTAAGCAAAATTCTTCCTGAAAAAACAGGTTTGCCAAGTCTTAGCAAACTTGAGTTTTTTCTTGAAAAATAAATAATAGGAACAAGCCCACCAATAAATTCACCACAAACTGTTGCACAAGCAGCACCGGCAACGCCCATTTGCAAAATGTAAATAAACACAAAATCAAGAATCATGTTAGTAACTCCCGCAGACACGATTACGCACAAGCCAAGCTTTGGCTTAGTAGCAGTTACAAAGAAACTTTGAAATACATTTTGAAGCATAAATGCAGTTAATGAAATAAAAGAAATTCTTCCGTAAATCAAACAGTTGTTAAGCAGGTCACCTGTGGCACCAAGAGCAATGGCGATTGGCTTAACTAAGAAAAATCCTAATATTGAAACAACAATGCCGCCAATTAAAGTTGTATAAACAAGCATTGAAAAGTATTCATTAGCTTTTTTCTTCTGACCTTTACCAAGGGTTGCTGCCACAATGGCACTACCACCTGTACCAATCATAAAGCCCAGCGCAGAAAGTCCCATCATAAGTGGCATAATAAGATTGACAGATGCAAAGGCGGTTTTCCCAACAAAGTTAGATACGAAAAGCCCGTCTACAACACTGTAAATAGATGTAAAAATCATCATAACAATTGATGGTAGTACGAATCTAAATAATTTTTTATAAGTAAAATGATCTGATAATTGTATATTCATGTTTTCTCCTAAATAATAATTTGGTTAAAGCTTAGAGATACTGTCTTTTAAAGCCTGACAGTAGTCGTTAAAAAGTTTCAACATTAAGTTGCATTCATCTTTCTTCATACAGGAAAAAGCTTTATTTTCCATAGCTATGAGAGGAAAGATTTTTTTTTCACAAAACTGTCTGCCCTTTGGGGTAAGGTAAATGTGCATTTGTCGTCCCTTACCGCTGGTTAAGGTTAAAAAATCATCTTTTTCCAATCTACGGATAGATGAATTGATTGTCTGTTTTGACATTGAAAGCATAGTGCTTAGGTCTTTTTGCAGGCAACCGTCACCTGTTTCGCAAATAGTATATAAGATTACAAATCCGCTATCAGATAATCCAAGCTTCAAAGCTATGTCATGATAGATGCCATCAAAAGTCTGATAAATTCTGTTAAATGCCATTAAGTTAGGGCTGATATATGCTTTATTAAATTGTTCCATAACAATACTCCTTTGCAATTGTAACTAAATCTTATTAATAAATAAGTTAGGTAAAATAATTTAAAATATTTGCATTTATAAAAATAAATAGGCTTAATAAGTCCGAAAGCATACTTTACACATTCTAGTATGATTTCGGACTTGTGTCAACTATTATGTTTTAGTAAATCACTAATTTTTTCTTGACTAAATATATAAAATAGTATATATTACTTAAATAAATAGTTCATAAAGTGAACTATTTTAAAAAGAAAGAAATAGGAAGTAACAGAAAATGAAAGATAAAAATTGGAAAGACATGATAGAAAAACATGGAGAGCTTAGATTCTTCAGTAGTATGGCAATAAAGAAAGCCCACAAAGGTCAGAGTACATCAGCACAGGAACTGGATATGCTGTTTAGAGTTGCCTTGTCCAAAGAAAAAGTAACACCCGGTTACTTAAAAGATGCAATGGGCATAAGCAAAACAATCATAAGCAGATTAATAGAGCAACTAGAGAGCAAGCAGCTTATAGAAAAAATCCGCACAAATGAGGATAAAAGAAGTTATACATTGATAATAACTGAAAAAGGAAAAAAAGAAATTGATGATATGTATTACTATTATTTAAATCCACTATATGCATTAAAGGAAAATATGGCGGAGGAAGAATTTGAACAATTATTCAAACTAATAAAACAGGCAAATAGTATATTGGCAAAATAAACCGCCAACAATATAAAATCGAAAATATAAACAAAATCTGCGGTTAATAAAAATTAAAGAAAGTGCTTGGAACCCGTCGGTTCATCAAGGCAGCGTAGTCGGCTTGATAGAACCGCTACGAGGTGGAAGCAGCGGGAGCGTGCTTTCGTAATTTTATTAGACGCAGATTTGGAAATAGTTTAATTTTAGCAAATACAGATTGGTGATAGCTAAATTTTATTAGCCGCGGATTATTAAAAGTTGTTTAACATAAATGAAAGGAATAGAAGATGACGTTTTATCAGGAATTACAGTTAAGCTCAACAGGCTCAAAACAATTAATAAAAAACACAACAGACAAAAAAGAAAAAACACGACACATTTTAATTTATAATTTCAAAGTATATTTGGTTGTAGCATTTTGCTTTTTGGTAGTAACAGCATTTAGCATGATTTTTGGAAATGACAACAGTGTGCCGGGAGTTGTGGTACTTCTTGCAATACTTGTGTTGCGACAGGCAGATTTTGGAATAAAAACAACCCATGGACTAATCTCAATAGCCGGGATATTTGCAATATTAATAGTCGGTCCAAGGTTAAGCAACATGGTTGATCCTTTTACAGCCTTTCTTATTAATATTGTTTGCATATTTTTACTAATGATGTTTGGATGCCATAATGTAATAATGTACAATCATTCAACTTTTGTACTGGGATATTTATTACTTCAAGGTTACGATGTTTCAGGAAAAAGTTATCAGTTACGTGTAGTCAGCCTTGTTGTAGGTATGCTAATTTGTATGGGGGTTTTTTATAAAAATCAGAAAAACAGACCTCATAAAAGAGGTTTTATGGATATTTTTAGAGAATTCAATATACACTCTGCTAGAAATAACTGGTATTTAAAATTAACACTTACAGTTTCAACAGCAATGTTAATTATTAATCTTTTAAATATACCAAGGGCAATGTGGGTAGGAATTGCCTGCATGTCAGTATGTGTTCCATTTTCCAGTGACATTGCACCAAAGGCAAAGAAAAGAGCACCATTTAACATTGTGGGCAGCCTAATATTTGTTGCCCTTTACTATGCCCTCCCTAAGTGGGTGCATCCATATATTGGAATTATAGGTGGAATTGGTGTTGGTTATTCAGCCGGCTATTCATGGCAGACAGTTTACAATACATTTGGAGCGTTGTATATTGCCTCTGGAATTTTCGGTGTAAAGACAGCAGTATTGTTAAGAATTTGTGCAAATATTTTTGCTTCATTATATACAGTTTTGTTTGACCATGTATTTAATAATGTATTTTCATATATAAAAAATAGAAAAGAAAATTTAATAACGGAATAACAATGCTTAAAACAAAAAAATATAGATGTATAATTAAGAAATTTAAGAGAAGAAAAATTCAAATTAGAATAATAACAAAGTATAGTTTAATATAAAATAGTTGAAAGTGATAATTACAAAAGTTTCCAAATCGAATATATTTTAGCAGGTATAAACTGACTCCTTTTATTAAGAATAATAATTAGATGAATAAAAGTTATTCTTGGTAAAAGGAGTTTTTTATGAAAGATAAAATTTTTGGTGTGTTGCAACGTATAGGAAGATCATTTATGTTGCCTATTGCAATACTACCTGTGGCTGGGTTATTGCTTGGAATTGGCAGTTCCTTCACAAATGAAACAATGCTTAAAGCCTATGGTTTGTGGAAGTTAATGGGACCGGGAACAATTGCAAATGGGATTTTCAGAGTTCTTAGTGATGCAGGGAATATTGTATTTACCAACCTACCTATTATTTTTGCAATGGGCGTGGCAATTGGTATGGCAAAAAAAGAAAAAGAAGTTGCAGCACTTTCAGCAGCAATTGCTTTTTTTATAATGCATGCATCAATTGGAGCCATGATTACAATTAACGGTGGAGCGGAAAATATGCTTAGGGGTGCAACAGCCGATGTAGTAGGTATTACCTCTCTTCAAATGGGTGTGTTTGGTGGAATTATTGTAGGTTTAGGTGTGGCGGCACTTCACAACAGATTTTACAAAATTCAATTACATCAGGTGTTGTCCTTTTTTGGAGGTACTAGGTTTGTACCCATTATTAGTGCGTTGGTTTACACATTGGTAGGAATTTTAATGTTTTTTGTTTGGCCGGTAATACAAAACGGTATATATTCTGTGGGGGAATTTGTTCTTAATTCAGGTTATGTTGGCACATGGGTGTACGGATTTATGGAAAGACTTCTTATACCATTTGGTTTGCATCATGTATTTTATTTACCGTTCTGGCAAACAGGAGTGGGTGGAACCATGGAAGTTGGCGGCCAGTTAATTGAAGGGGCTCAGAATATTTTCTTTGCCCAGTTAGCAGATCCAACTGTTTCAAAATTTGCAGTTTCTGCAACCAGATTCATGTCAGGTAAATTCCCTTTAATGATTTTTGGACTGCCGGGGGCAGCACTTGCAATATACAAAACTGCAAAGCCTGAAAAAAGAAAAGCAGTATCAGGTTTGTTATTGTCAGCAGCCTTAACATCTATGATTACAGGGATAACAGAGCCCATTGAATTTACATTTCTTTTTGTAGCACCTGTTCTTTACGGAATACATTGTGTGTTGGCAGGACTTGCATATATGCTTATGCATTTATTTAACGTTGGCGTAGGAATGACTTTTTCAGGTGGACTTATTGATATGTTTCTATTTGGAATAATGCAGGGAAACAGAAAGACAAGCTGGATATGGATTGTGGTAGTTGGTGTAGTGTATTTTATCGTGTATTATTTTCTTTTTACACTTCTTATTAAAAAAATGGATTTGAAAACTCCAGGTAGAGATGATAGCGATGAAGTAAAGCTTTATAACAGAAGTGATGTGGAAGCAAAAAAAGGTAAGAACGATTGGCAGAATGATAAATCTGCAAATGAAGAAGCAGCAGACAAAATTTCCCAAATGATTTGCAATGGACTAGGTGGCAAGAAAAATATTTCGGATGTAGATTGCTGTGCAACAAGACTTAGATGTACGGTTTTTAAATCTGAACTTGTAAATGATGATATTTTAAAAGCATCTGGAGCTTCGGGAGTAATTCACAAAGGCAACGGCGTGCAGATTATTTATGGACCGAAAGTTACTGTAATAAAATCTAATTTGGAAGATTATTTAGAAACTGCGGAAAATATAGAATATGTTGGTGAGAAGTCTGGAAACAGCAACGATAGCAGGCATGAAAGAATTAACAGTAGTGAAAATAATGGTGGCAGTTTGGAGAAGCAAAATAATGAAGATAAGATTGGAAAGTTTCCATTAGACACTAAAATTATCTATAGTCCAGTTATAGGCGTGGCAAAAGATTTAAGTGAAGTAAATGACGAGGCCTTTGCAAGCAGAATGATGGGAGACGGAGTAGCAGTTACACCAACAGATAGTGTTATTAAGGCTCCAGCAGATGGTGAGATTTCTTTTGTCTTCGATACAAAACATGCAATAGGTTTTACAACAGATGATGGGGTGAGCCTGATTATCCATGTGGGAATTGATACTGTAAAGCTACAGGGAAAAGGTTTTGAAATTCTAAAACAAAAGGGTGAGAAGGTGAAAAAAGGCGAGCCAATAATGAAAATTGACATTGATTATTTGAAGAAAAATGCACCATCTCTTGATACACCGGTTATGTGTACGGAATTAAAAGACAATGAGAAAATCCGAGTAATAAAAGTAGGAGAAGTCAAAGCCGGAGAAGAACTTTTCGCGATTGATATTTATAAGTAGAGGGTAAGGTTTGGAAATTTAAAAAGTTAAAAATAAAATAGCCGTAGATACAAAATAAAAACAGATATAAAATATGAAAAATTAAGATGCAGAAAAAAGATATGTTCTTTAATCTGCATCTTTTATTATGTAATAAGAAACGTTCCACTTTGGATGCGCACTCGCACGAATGGAAAAATATTGCTAAATAGGCACGCGCTGGTTGCGTAGAATGTCGCAAGCGACATTCTTTGCTCTGTTATATATTGTTGTATAAATGATTGATTTGAGTTTTTCATATATTAATAAGTTATATAAATTATTAACTATTTCAAGGACTAGCTCTGGGATAGTAAGTTGAAAAAATCAAGGATTATGTTAGGAATAGCAAATTGAGAAAATTTAATATTCGTTTAATGTTTCTTTTGTAGGATTGATATTGGCATAATAGCTATTGCGCAGAATAATAGTTATTACACAGAATTAAAAAAATATTTATGATTAAATAAAGTAGAAATACGTGTAAGAAAATAGTTATAAATTAATGGTTGGCTATCGGGGACAAATTAAAAATGAACCCTGATAGTGTTAAATAACCTATGAAATTGAGTTGAAGAGAAAAAACTTATAAATTAAGTATTTCAGGAGGTGGCAGAATGAAAATTTTAATTATAGAAGACAAGATATTATGATTCAAATGATGGAGAATTTTTAAGCCAGGATACCTATAGAGGCACAGGAACTGACAAAAATACATGGAATCTATATGCATATTGTGCTGGAAATCCGATAAATTATGTTGATCCGAGTGGACATTGGGTAGTTGGTGTGTATTTGGAATTACAAGCAGCATGTGTATTGGGTGGAGTTCTCAGCTTTGGAGTGAATGCAAATGAACATGGCTTTAATGTAACAGTTACACCAGGGGTACAATTCCAAATAAATGCTTCGGCTAGTTGCTCAGTGGCTTTTGTATGGTTTCCACGTATGAAAAGTCTTAAAGAAATGTTAGGATGGGGGCTAGATTTATCAGCAGCTTATTCTTGGGGAGCATATGTTTCAACAGGAATATCATTTGATTTTGCAAATATGAGAGGAGGAGCAAAAGGATCAGGGGGTGGATCAGCAAGTTTATTTCCAGTAACTTTGGGCTCTAGTTTTACATATACAAAAGAAATAGGATATGTAAGTTATAAATCATTAGATAAAATGAAAAGAAATCAAACTAAAAAGAAAAGTAAATGGGGATTCACATATAAGTACACAAAGAAAAAGAACTATGTTAAAATTAAAGTGTCAAGGTTTAAAAAAACAATTAAATATTATTATAAAAAGAAGAAAATAAAATTATAAGGTGAGGTAATGATGACAATAGAAAAGAATAAATTAAGAAAAATGGAGAGAAGGTCATTAGTGATGATTGTGATAATGGCTTTTATACTTTTTTGCTTTGAAGCATTAGCAATGGTTATAGCAAAGAGCTGGGAAGACATATTAATTTTAATAGCAGGATTCATAGTTGCAACTATTATGATTTTATTTCTTATATATTATAATAATATGATTACTATATATAAAGTTGAATACAAAACAGGTAGCGTTATATTTTATTCCACATTGAAAAAATATTATATAAATGGACAGGTTAGATTAGAGGAGACAGTAAAAAGTTTTGTCATAAAGACAGCTGGAAAGCGTTTTCTTTTTCCAAAGTATAATAAATTCCCAGTGGAAAGAGATAGGTGTTTTACCAGTGATGAAATGGAAGAAATATTAAATAATTTAAATCAATATTAAAATGAATTTTAAAAGCCGGAAATATAGATATTACTGTACCGACCCCCAAAAGTTAGACCTAAAAATCTAACGATTGGAGGTCGGTATTTTTATGGCAAAATACAGTTATGAATTCAAAAAGCAGGTTGTTGA
>NZ_DBLZZO010000021.1:0-49886 GCF_057858645.1 Eubacterium sp. | reverse complement strand
ACTGTTTATTACAGTTATGAAGAATTGAAAACTGAAATTGAAAAATATATAAGATATTACAATGAAAAAAGAATTAAAGAAAAACTAGGATGGTTGAGTCCTGTCCAATACAGACTCAGCCTCTTGGTTGCATAAAAAATGCGTAACAGATATTAAAACCTGTTACGCAATAAAAGTCTAACTTTTTGGGGTCACATCATTTGTTAAAAAATATGTGGCTTTTTTCTTTGAGTTTATGGACTTTTACATATCAAAGTGCTAGTATATTATGTGGCAAATTTATACAATTTACACACAGAGTATAAAGAACAAACAGAGGAGAAGAATATAGATGAAAAAAGCACTTTACACAGCAATCGTTTCTATGGCATTTGTGGTAGGAATGGGATTTAGTAACAAGTTAGTATTCGCCGATGAACAGGTGACAACACCACAGGTAACAACAGTGGCAGAGACAACTAAAGAAGCGGAAACAACACAGCCTACAACAACACAGCCGGTAACGGAAAAAACTACAAAAATTAATAATCAGACAACTGGCAATCAGAAGAAAAGTTATTGGGTAAAATCAAAAAAAGGAACAAGATATTATTTTAATTCTAAGTCATACGCCAAAAACAGATTGGTCAAAGTAGGAAAGGCACACTATGGTTTTGACAAAAATGGATATAAGGTAAAAGGAATTAAGAAAATCGGAAAGAAAACTTATTATTTTACAAAAAGTGGTAAATTAAGCACAAAAACAGGAATTATTAAGTACAAGAAAAACAAATATTATGTGAAAGCCGGTGTTTTAAAGAAGGGCTTAGTAAAAGTAAAATCTTATTATTACTATTTTGACAAGAAAACTTACAAGATGGTTAAGAATAAGACAAAGAAAGTTGCTTCAAAATACTATGTTTTTGACAAGAAGGGAAAAGCAATTCCAAGAAGTCTTGCAAGATATCAGGCTTACATTACTTTAAAGAAAATCACAAATTCTAAAGATTCTAAGATGACAAAAATAAGAAAAGCTTACTCTTATGTGGTAAGAAGTAGTTCATATAGAATTAAACCGGGATTTGTACAGCCATCAGCAGCTCACTGGGTAGAAGCTTATGGTTATAATATGTTGGTTACACATTCAGGAAGATGCTACAGTTATGCAGCAGAATTTGCTTTAATGGCAAAAGAAATTGGCTTTGATGTTACTGTAGTAAGAGGCGTGATTGAAAGCGCACCACATGCATGGACTGAAGTGAAAATTGGCGGTGGAAGCTATATTTTTGATCCTAACAAGGGTTTTGAAAGATACAGAAAAGGAAGAAGTATGTGGCATTTCTACTATACATCATATGCAAGAATGCCGGGAGTATATTCTGTATATAACAGGTATCCTGTTTTATAAATAAATTGAAAGGGAAAAAGGAAAAAATGAAAGGAAAAATGAAAGGAAAAAAACAAATTGCACTATTAATGTCTTTATGCCTGAGCATTGGCATGTTGAACATTACATTGGCTAACGTAAAAAATAATAATGCAGGTGTAGTAACAAAAAATGTTCAGACTTTAAGTGCAAACAAAAAAACAAAGGCTAAAAAAGTAAGCAAAAAGAAAAAAAGAAAAACAGGTTTTGTAACAAAAGACGGTAAGAAGTATTATTTAAAATCAGGTAAAAAGCTAAAAAGCATAATTCTTGAAACAAAGAAGTACAAATATTTACTTGATAAAAACGGTGTGGTAGTTACCGGCTGGAAACAGTACAAAGGAAAATACTATTATTTTGACCGAACAAGTGGCAAAATGGCAATTAAGAAAAAAGTAGATGGTATTTCTTTGGACAAGTATGGAAGGGCAAAGAAAAACAAATTAAATGTTGCCAAAATTAACACAATGATAAATGCAAGAAAAACTGTAAACAAAGTTTGCAAAGTAAGTGACACAAAAGCTCAGAAGTTAAGAAAATGTTTTGACTATATTGCAAAGGTCCCTTACAGAAGATACAGATTTTTAAAACCTATTTATCACAAAAAAGGTTGGGAGTCTACATTTGCAGATGACGTTTTTGACAAGGGCAGTGGCTGTTGTGTATCAATGTCAGCAGCATTAGCTTTTATGCTTCATGAGTGTGGTTATAGCACAGTTTATGTTGCCCATGATTCAGAACACGCCTGGGTGGAATTAAACGGCAGAGTGTATGATGCCCTTTTTGCAAGAGCAAAAGATTATAATAAATATTATAATTTGTCATATAGCAATTTTAGTTGCCATCCTGTAGATAAAAGAAAAATTTAATTAATTACAAAAATAGATAAAATACAGACGGGAGAAAATTATGGTTTTTAGTTCGGCAATTTTTCTTTTTGTATTTTTACCGGTTGTATGTGCGTTGTATTTTATACTGCCGGGTATAAAAACAAAAAATATATTGCTGATTATAGCAAGTTTAATATTCTATGCTTTTGGAGAGCCGGTTTATGTATTGCTTATGATTGCCTCAATCATATTTAATTATATATTTGGGCTTTTTGAAGGAAAGTTTAGTGACAGTGGAAGTATTGTTGGAAAAAGAATAGTTTTAGTGTTAGCAGTAATTGTTAATATTGGTATGTTGTGTGTTTTTAAATACACATCCTTTATATTAGAGAATGTTAATTACATAGGTAACTTAAAAATTAAAATTCCTGCAATTGCACTTCCAATTGGTATATCATTTTTTACATTTCAGGCTTTATCGTATGTAATTGATGTATACAGAAATCCTGAATTAATGCAGAAGAATTTATTTAATCTAATGCTGTATGTTTCATTTTTTCCACAGCTTATTGCAGGTCCCATTATCAGATATAATGAAATTGCAAAGCAGATTAGTAAGCGTGAAAGTACAATTGACAAAACAGCAGAGGGGATTAGAAGATTTATCATAGGTTTAACAAAGAAACTTATTATTGCCAACGCAACAGGTTATGTTGCAGATGCAATCTTTAAACTAGATATCAGTGATTATAATTTAATTGTGGCATGGGTAGGAGCAATTACCTATACACTTCAGATTTACTATGATTTTAGTGGTTATTCTGACATGGCAATAGGTATGGCAAAAATCTTCGGTTTTGAATTTAGGGAAAACTTTAATCACCCTTATTCAGCCAAGGGTATAAAAGACTTTTGGAGAAGATGGCATATTTCCTTATCAACCTGGTTTAAAGAATATGTTTATATACCTTTAGGCGGTAACAGAAAAGGTAAGTTTAGAACTGAATTAAACAAAATGATAGTATTCTTTTTAACAGGTATATGGCATGGAGCAAATTGGACATTTGTAATATGGGGCTTAATTCATGGTGTTGCAAATGTAATTGAAGATACAATTGGACAGGTAATCAAAATCAAAAACAAAATAGTAAGCAATATTATTACGTGGATTGTTGTAAGTTGTGCCTTTGTTATGTTTAGGGCAGATAGTGTTATGATTGGTCTTAAGATGTTAAAGACAATGTTTACAGGATTTAATATGGGGCTAAAATCAATAAGCTATGTTGGTCAGTTACTAAGTCCATATTATGTATTTATAATATTGTTAGCAATTGCTTTTGCTTATCCGTTAAGAGAAAAAATTGTTAATGTAATCAAAAATAAATGTGGTGAGAATATATCAGGAACATTAATCTATGTTGCAGACATTTTATTTTTACTAATATGTGTTGTGGCACTTGCAACAGCAACCTACAATCCATTTATTTATTTTAGATTTTAACAGGAGAGAACATGAAGAAAAAGATATTTATAGCAATATTTTTTATTATGATATGTTTACCATCACTTGGAATGTTCTTTTATAAAACTGATATAAGTGCAGAAAAAAGAGAAGTTCAGACTTTCCCAAAAGTAAAAGAAAATGGAAAAGTAAATATGGATTTCTTTAATCAGTTAAGTGATTATTTTTCGGATAATTTCGCATTTCGTCAACAGCTTATTGAGACTGATGCAGTAATAAAAAAGAATGTTTTCAAGGAGTCAGGAAACAGTGAAGTAATAGTGGGAAATAAAGGTTATTTGTTTTTTAGCGAAACCCTTAATGATTATTTAGGTCAGAACGTGTTGTCCGGCAGACAAATATATGCTTGTGGCAGAGTTTTATCTCTGTTACAGGAGCATGTAGAAAACAATAATGGTAAATTTTTGTTTGTGGTAGCACCTAATAAGAATTCATTATATCCTGAATTTATGCCTGGCAGATTTGTAAAGATATCAGATAAAAACAACTATTATTACCTAAAGAAACAGCTTAAGGAACAGAAAATTAATACTGTTGATTTAAAAGGAAAATTCCTTAAATCGGGTAAGAAAGTATATCATAAACTTGACAGTCATTGGAACAATGAAGGTGCAGCAATGGCATGTGATTTTATACTTAATAATTTAGGAAAGAAGCATTATAATTATTCAGATGAAAAGTACAGCGTAGCAAAAGACTTTTCGGGAGATTTGTATGAAATGCTGTTTCCTAAAGGTAGTGAGAAGGATTACAATGTTAAGTATGATAAAAAGCATACTTATGAAGTAACATCTCACTTTAAGAAAGTAACAGATATATCAATGGCAACTGAAAACAAGGAAAAGAAAGGCTCTATTGTTATGTATAGAGATTCTTTTGGAAATGCGTTAATTCCGTTTGTAGCTGATGAATATGGAAGTGGCTATTTTACAAAGGCTGTTCCTTATGACATAAATTTGCAAAGTGAAAATAATGCTGAGGCAGTTGTAATTGAGTTAGTCGAAAGACATATACCTTCATTAATTGAGGAAGCTCCATACATGGCAGCCCCTACAAGAATTTTAAATGGAGAAGTCGTAGAAAAAGAAAATTCAGGTACTGTAAATATTGGTGACATGGAAGATTATCTCCCAATAAGCGGTCAGGTTGACAAGAAGTACATTGATGACAATGGCAAGATTTTGATTAGACTTAAGAGCAATGATAAACAGTATGTTTTTGAAGCTTTTCCGGCACCAATTAACAGTAAAATAAAAAATAAAGGTTACAATTATGGTATGTATTTGGACACTTCTTTAATAGATGGTGGCACATACGATATTGATGTTATAACTACAAAGAACAATCAGTATTATAGTTCAGGTGTGAAAACACAGCTAGAACTTGAGGAGTAAAATAACAGATTCATTTACCTCTAAGGGGAGTTTGTAATATGAGTTTGTGTAAATAAAAACTAAAGATTTAAGAGGAGAGAGAAAATGAGAAAAATTTGTGTAATGGCAACAGTAATTGCCACAATGGTATTTATGACTGCATGTGGAGGGAACAAAGAAGAAGCTACAACTGCTGTAACAACAACACAGGAAACAACAACAGTGGCACCTACAACACAGGAGCAGACAACAGTTCAGGAAACTACAAAAAAGAAGAAAAAGAAAAAAGTAAAAGAAACAACAACAGAAGAAACAACAACTGAGGCACCTACAACAACAGTGGCACCTACAACAACAGCAGCTAAGGCAGAAAAGCAGACAAAAAAGAAAGTTGCTAAAAAGAAAACAGTTGTAAAGAAAAAAACAACTACAAAGACAACAAAGAAAGCTAAAGACAAAGGTAGCTCAAACAAAAGCATTGCTAAAAAGTATGTTGGTAAGTCAATTGATTCATTAACAGCAAAAGTAGGAAGCTACAAGAAAATGGAAAAATACAAGAGCTGTCTTGACGAAGGAGAATACGACGGTTTATTCTACTTTGACGGTTTTATTGTTTCTGCATCAACTAAAAATGGCAAGTGGATTATTTCAGGTGTAGAATAAAACAAATAATAGTTAATGTTTTCTTTATAGGAAATAGTATTTAACTAAAAACTGAATATTATAGGTAATGTGCAGACGTTATCTTGCATTAAAAGAAGCATTGTAAACTTTTGATTCTTAAGGAAACAGAGTTTATAAGGCTTCTTTTTTATGTAATAAGAAATCCTTTTAGAATTTCTTATTACATAAAATACGTTCCACTAGGGATGCACCCTAGTGCGAAAAGAAAATAGTTGTATGACAACACGCACTCGGTGCGTAGAATATCGCAAGCGATATTCTTTCTTGCTTTATAGGAAAGTTCGTTATCATGCAGGATAGAAAAAATCCCATACCTGAAATGAAATGGTATGGGAAATAAGATGAGTATGTTAAAAAATGAAAAAACCTTCATCATCATATTCATCATCGTAGTCACCTTCACTTAAAAAGTACGACATATCCAGCAGATCACTGTCACTCATGTTTTTTACGAGTTCAGGAGTCATACCTTCGGGTGGGTTTTCTATGTATTTTTTTTTAAGTTCCGCTACGAGTTGTTTATCTTCCATGTGTAAGCCTCCAATGAATAAATATAAGATAATTGTAGTATATGGAGACAGATAAGTAAAACATAGTCTATGGAAAATGCCGGTATTTACCAATAGTCTTTTCATACATTTCGATAAGCGGAACTGGTTTGTATTCAAAATAGAGTTCAAGAAAGAGCATTTTTTTGCCACAGCATGGGCACTTGACAGGGTCATATCCAAAAGAAAACCCTAATCTCCTCAAGATTGAGGGGCAGGGGAGTTGAAGTGACGAAGACACTTTTTTATACATACTTAAACATCTTAATTTTTTTGTACATTTTTTTGAGAATCGTATTATGGAAAACTATACATAAACATTAAAGAATGATAATATGTTCACATGTAATAGCGTAAATAAATAATAGAAAAGAGGATTTGATATGATTAATGAGGTAAGTGAGTGGGAGCGTATGCTAAGTGGAAAACTATACAATACCTCAAACAAGGAAATAGAAAAAGAACATAAAAAAGGTTTAATAAGATGCGACAAATTTAATAGAATACCGGTTAGGAAATCAAAAGCAAAACAAAAAGCTCTGGAAAAATTAATTCCATCTGCAAAGGGTAAATATTTGTGTGCTTTTGCACCGTTTTATTGTGAATATGGGGTGAATATTCACGTGGGAGAGGAATGTTTTATAAATTATAATTGTACATTTTTAGATGTATCACCTATTACTTTAGGCGATGGCGTTTGGATTGGAGCAAATGTTACATTAGCAACACCTAATCATCCTTTTCTCGCTGAAGAACGTTTAAATGCAGATTATCCTGACGGACGACATGATCTTGAATATTCAGCACCCATAACTATAAAGGACAGATGCTGGATATGTTCAAATGTTACAGTTTCAGGTGGAGTTACAATTGGAGAAAATAGTATTGTGGCTGCCGGGGCGGTTGTTTTGAAGGACATTCCACCAAATAGTATTGTAGCTGGAATTCCAGCAAAGGTAATAAGACAAATTGATGAAGACGATAGAATGAATGTGTGGGAAACATATTTGAAAAACGAAACACCTGTTTCAAAACGAAATAAACATTAGATAATGAGAGGGAAGGAACTGAATGTTACTATGCTATTAAAGTGAAATATGTTGGAGAAGATGTTTATTGGAAAAGTGGATTTGTCCAAGTATGGAATATAAAAAATGTTAAACCGGGGAAGTACAAAGTAGTTGCAGAGATGTCATTTTATTCTTATATAATAAGAAATTTCTTACTTGACAATGAACAACAATACAACTATACTACATTATATCAGTAATGTGGTAGAGAGGAGGAGAAAGCTTGAGAATTGATGAAAACAGCATGATTCCCATTTATGTACAAATCGCTGATGGTATAGAAGATGACATTCTAACAGGCAGGATAGAAGAAGGTGGCACATGTTATTCCCAGGTAACCTTAGCTAAGGAACTACGTGTTAATCCGGCTACGGCTGCCAAAGGAATTAATCTTTTAGTAAATCGTGGAATTTTAATAAAACATAGGGGGCAGGCTATGACTGTATCAGAAAATGCAATTGAAATGATTACAAAGCGTAAGCGACATGAAGAAATCGACCTGGTAGTTGACAATTTAATAAAACTTGGAAAGAAATTGTCGTTATCAAAGGATGAATTAATAGAAATCATAACAAGAAAATATGAAGACTAATTAGAAAATCAAATTATGTAGAAGGAGAAGTGAATAATGGAAATAAAAATTGAAAACATATCCTTTTGGTATATGTCAAAAAGAAGAAAAGTATTAGAAGATTTTTCGCTACAATTACAGCCGGATAATATTATTGGTTTAATTGGCAGAAACGGTCAGGGAAAAACAACATTAATGAAATTGTTGGCTGGAAAGAATCTACCTGATAAGGGAACAATATTATATGATGGCGAAGAAATAAATAAAATAAATGTAATAAACAAAATAGTTTATGCTTCAGATGAATTAGGTTATATAAATAGAAAATTAGAAAGTATAGTTAAAGATTATAAATTAATGTATAAAAATTTCGACTTGGAATTTGCAGAAAAATTATTGGAATTATTTGAATTAAATAAAAAGGTAAGAATTGAACATTTGTCTAAAGGTCAGAAAAGTTTATTTAATTTTTGTCTGGCAATGGCAACAAGATCAGAACTTACAATTTTAGATGAACCGGTTGCGGGAGTGGATGCAGTAAGCAGAAGAAAAGTTTATGATGTGATTTTAAGAGATTACATTGAGCACCCAAGAACGATTTTAGTTTCAAGTCATATGTTAGGGGAAATGGAAAATATGTTATCCCATATTGTGATTTTGGATAATAACAATATTGTATATGATGGGGACCTTGATGAAATAAGAAACAAGGCATACAAAGTTACCGGGGAGAAAGAAAAAGTTGAGAATTACATAGTAGGAAAAAATGTATTATACAAAAACATCGGGGCTTTAAATTCAATGGCAGTAGTTGAAGAAGAAATAACTGATAACATAAGGGAAGCATTAGTTAAAGAAGAGTTAGCTTTTGAAAATCTTACAGCTGAAGAATATTACGTGTTTAAGACAACAAAAACGGATAGTGAAAATATGGAGGAATTATGGAAAAATTAGAATTAAGAAATATAAAGGATTTATACAAATTAAGAATAAGACAATTATCAGGTTACATTAAAGGTCTGGCAGTAATAACCATAGGTATGCTTATTTTGAATTTTTGGGAAATAGTATTAATGATGAAAAATACTTCAAATCACTGTTATGCAGTGGAATTTCCGAAAGGGGTATTTGTTTTTGCAGCCTTAATATTAATGATTGTGTTTTCCTATAATACAAATATTTTTAAGAAATCAACTGGTATGTATCCACAAAACAGAGTAACAAGATATGTTGCAAGCTGGTTAAGCGACATTACTGTTTTAGGAATTTTTTCATTGCTTGAAGTTGTGTGCGTACTAATTATAAAATTTGTTATATTTATTATTTGCGCTACTACAGACTTTTCTGTTTTCACAAAAATAAATGCAAAATTTATCTTAGGTATAACAGTTTACATTTTGGCTGGCTTCCTGTTCTTAACAGCGGTGATTAAACTTACAGCAACCATTGCAAGAAAGAGCATATTAGTATTGCTGGCAATAGTTATGGGAATACTATTTTTAATAAGAAACGGGGTTATAGTATTGTCAGATTCAGATGCCCAATTTAATGTGGTGGGAAAAGACATTTTAGAAATTTTAATTACATGTGTAATTTTTTTCGTAATTGGCTTTTTACTTGAAAAATACATAAAAGACAGCAAGTTTACAATTAACTACGGAAACATTCTCATGGGTATTGTAATTGCAATGATGATTATGTTACTTGCAGTGACACCACTCTTTTATGGATTATCGGGAACAGAAGAGATGGAAGATTATGTTAAGGGAAATAAAGAAAAAGCTGAAAAGGTGGAATATAGTATTAATATACCGGCAGGCATGAAAGTAGTAGAGGAGGGTTACGGACATAGCAACATGGATGCCATTGGAGTTGAAAATGTAGAAATAAGACAGGGAGATAAAGCAAAAGTAGTTGTTAGAAAATATATCCCAACTACTAAAAGTTCTTTGATAGATGATATTTTTGCTGATTCAGACATTAATGTTTCTGTAGAAAACAATAAATTCGTTATAACTAATAAATCTTTAAATAAGAAATATATAGCATTAAATGTTTATGGATTCCAAAATGCAGATATACAGAGATTCATGGGAAATAAAGTTAAAGATTCTGATGATGACTTGGACGATTTTAAAGAAATGATAAGCAGATATACAACATCTTATCGTGTTGTAATTTATGTTCCAAAGGCAAATACATCTGAGAATATAAACTCAGAGTTTATAAAAATTAAATAAATAAGAAACATTTGTGTTATAATGTTTCCTGTAGCTTGATTGAAAGTGATAAAAGTAAGACTGTAGAATGTATTGTTTAAATATATTCTACAGTTTTTAAGAATACAGGAGATAATTATGAGAAAATTAAAAAGAACATTTTATATAGGAACAACTACATTCTTATTAGGTTTGGGAATTGTTTTTTCTAACAATGTTTTAGCCGCAGTGGAACAGGAAACTACAACACAGGTAGAAACAACAACTGTGGAAGAGACTACACCAAATGAAACAACACCCCCGGAACAGACAACACCCGCTGAAACTACGAAACCGCAGGAAACAACAACTGTGGAAAAATACACAGAGTCTAATCTTTCACCTGTTAAGTCCAAAATAATTTTGTTAGATCCGGGACATTGCAAAGTACATATAGGAGCTCATGGTAATGGTTTAAAGGAAGAAATAATCACATTGGATATTGGACTTGCCTGCAGGGACTATCTTAATAAGTTTAGTGACGTGACAGTTTACATGACAAGAACAAATGGTAATTGTTTATCAACTGCAAGTCTTGCAGGTTGTCTTGTAGCAAGAAATAATATGGCAAAAAGACTAGACGCAGATTTTTTAGTAAGTCTTCACATTAATTCAGACCCAAGCCCAAGCAGAAAAGGAGCACTTTTGCTTTCTGCATATAATTCGGGTTACAGAACTTCTGTAGGTATAAAAACAACGAAATTAGGAAAAAAAATTTTGGATAATCTTCAGCTGGCAGGGGTGTATAACGGTGGTTTCCTTTTAAGAAAGTCCAATGATTATTATTATCCAAACAAGGCTAGAGCAGATTACTATTCAATTGTACGAGAAGGCATTTATAACAAGATACCTAGTATTATTGTTGAACATGGATTTATTACCAACAAAAGTGACTGCAAAAAGTTTTTGAAAACAACTGCAAAACGAAAAAAATTAGGTGTAGCAGACGCAAAAGGTATAGTTACTTATTATAATTTAAGTAAAAAGAACATTTCAGGCACCTTAAATAAAAAGGGAAAATCTACATATTACATTAACTCTAGTGGTAAGAAGATTACAGGCTGGGTTAAGGTAAATGGCAGATGGTATCATTTTAACAGCAAAAATGCCAAAATGGATAAAGGTTTCATAACTGTAGGAAAAAATAAGTTTTATCTTAACTCCAAAACAGGTGTTTTAAAAACAGGCTGGTTTATAGTTAAAAACAAAAAATATCTGGCAAAAGGCAATGGAGTTATATTAAGAAGTAAAATTTATAATGACGGTGTTAGCAGCTACTATTTTAACTCAAAAGGTTATAAGAAAAACGGTTGGGTAACATACAAAAATGCTACTTACTATTTTTCAAAGAAAAAGGGCATGCTAAAAGGTAAACAGAAAATAAAGAAAAAATATTATAGATTCAGCAAAAAGACAGGAAAGCTTTTAAGTAAAAGATAGAATGAGGTAGAAAATGGACAAAAAAGTTGTATTTTTAGATATAGATGGAACAATAGTTGATTTCTTTGGTAACATACCTGAATCAACCAAAACAGCCATTAGAAAAGCAAGAGAAAATGGACATTACATGGTTGTCTGCTCAGGTAGAAGTAAATTCCAGATAGCGAAGGAAGTTCTGGACTTAGGGATAGACGGTATAGTTGCAGCAGCAGGAGCGTATGTGGAATATGAAGGAAAAGTTGTTTATCACAAATGTATGACAAAAGAGCAGAGAGAAAAGTTAGGTCATTATTTAAAAGATAACAATTTTATTTTCAGTATTCAAACGGACACAAGACTTATTACAACGGAAAACTGCAAGGAAAAATTAACAGAAGGTTTTGTTAAGGCAGGTGCAAGTAAGAAACATATAGAAAATACTTTTGGTAAAATGGAAATAAGAGAAGATGTTTGGACACCGGACAATCAGGAGAAAGCTGTTTATCAGACAGGACCTTTTCCGGGAGACAAGGTGGCAGCTGATTTGGCACCTGATTTTGAAAATACACCACTTAGTTATAACAATCAGAAAAACGGTGGTGAGATTACCATTGCAGGTGTTAATAAGGCTATAGGCATGAGAGAATTTTTAAAAGCCGCTCAGGTATCGGTTGTCAATTCAGTTGCAGTTGGTGACGGCCCAAATGATTTTGAAATGATTGAGTTTGCAGGAACAGGCATTGCAATGGGTAATGCAATTCCTGATTTAAAAGACAAAGCAGACATGGTAACAACAGACATAAACAACGATGGCATTTATAATGCTTTTGAAAAACTTGGTTTATTGTAAGAAGTATATTGTCAAAAGTGCAAAAACAAAGAGAAAAATACAGGAAAATCTATGAAAAATACTTAAAATTTTTTCAAACTTAAATTTTTTAGTTTACAATATAAAAAAATCAAAGTAATATAATGTGTGGATTGAAATTGTTTTATGGTGCATAGCACCTGATTTAGAAATTAAATATTTATGGTAAGAATACTTTAAATATAATTAATATACTAAAGTTAAGAGAAAAGGAGTTTATATGAAAGTTGCTAAGTCAGAAAATCGTAAGGAAATATTATTAAAAGATATTTTTGAAGATTTTAATAAAGATGATTTAAAAGATATTGCAAAAATGAAAGGCATTAAAGGCATATCTAAACTAAATAAAGGTCCATTAATTGAAACAATTATTGAAAAAATGTTAAGTGCTGAAGAAATGGTGAAATACTTCCAGTATATGACTGATGAGGAAATCGAAGCATTTAGAAATAGAGATAATAGCGAAGAAGATGATACTACAAGCAAGATTTTATATAGTAAATTATATGGTGCTTCATACATGGGTAGAATTTCTGAAAAACAGTATACAGCACCGGCAGATGTAGTTAAAAGATATGAAGAAATTTCAGACGAAGAGTTTGAAGCAAAAAGAAAAATTAACAGTTTTCTTTTCTGTTGCTTAAAGACTTCAGGTTTTTTACACGGTATAGCACCTGTTTCAGTTATTCTTGACATGATGAAAAAAGGTGTTAAGTACGATGAAACAGAAGAACAGCTTATTGAGAGAATTGAAAGTATCCCTTATGAATTAAGTTTATACCAGGTTCACGATGGAAAAGTTTACTATAGTTTCTTTTATCCAAATGACAGAGGTTTAATAAAGGCACAGGGTGACAGAGCATATTATATTCCAACAAAGAAGGAAATTATGTCTCTTGGAACATACGGTATTTTACCTGAAACAATGGAAGCCCAGAACTTTGAAGATTATATGATTCGCAAGATGAACATGACAGAAGAACATGCAACTAACTTATGCCAGCGTGTACAGTCTGAGATTATGTCAGGGGCAGAAATTAGAGAAGTTTTTGAAATGATTAAAAACGAAGAGGGCGTTCATTTAGACAGTGACCTTCAGATTAGTGCCTTGGCACAGTATGTTCAGAATCTTTGGAACAACAGCAGAATGATTTTAAATCGTGGTTTTACACCACTTGAAGCACCAAGAAGAGTTGACTTGAATACACAGAGTAATCAGTCAAAACCAAAGAACACAGGTGTTACACATGGTAAGAAAATTTATCCTAACGATAAATGTCCATGCGGCTCAGGAAAGAAATACAAACAGTGTTGTGGAAGAAAATAGAAAATTAAAATAATGAGGTTATGACAATGTCAGACCTCATTTTTTGTGTAATAAAAATTGCTTCAGAATTTCTTTTCACATATATTGTGACGTGATATACTATAAAATAGTTTTGAATTCAAAGGAGGAAGAATATGAGCGATACATATATTTCAGATGCAATTAAGTACATAGGAGTTGATGACACAGACATAGATTTATTTGAAAGTCAGTATGTAGTTCCAAATGGTGTTTCATACAATTCTTATGTAATTATAGATGAGAAAACAGCAGTAATGGATACTGTTGATGAAAGAAAAACAAGTGAGTGGTTAGATAATCTATCTAATGCATTAGCAGGCAGAAGTGTAGATTATTTAATTGTTTCACATTTAGAGCCTGACCATTCGGGAAGTATTAAGGAAGTTACAGAAAAATATCCTGAAGCAAAAATTGTACTAAGTGCAAAAGCGTTGGCAATGTTACCACAGTTTTTTGAAATTGAAAACTTACAGGAAAGAAGCATTGTTGTAAAAGAAGGCGAAGAACTTAATTTAGGATCTCATACACTTAAATTCGTAATGGCACCAATGGTTCACTGGCCGGAAGTTATGGTGGAATACGAAATGTCAGAGAAGGTACTTTTCTCAGCAGACGGATTTGGAAAGTTTGGTGCCCTATCAGCGGATGAAGATTGGGCATGTGAAGCAAGAAGATATTACTTTAATATTGTAGGTAAGTACGGTATGCCAGTTCAGACTTTACTTAAAAAAGCAGCAGCCCTTGAAATTAATACTATTTGTCCACTTCATGGACCAATTTTAAAAGAGAATCTTTCATATTACATTGGCAAATACGCAACATGGAGTAGTTATGAACCAGAAGACAAAGGTGTTCTAATTGCATGTGCATCTATACATGGAAACACTATTAAAGCCGGTGAAAAAATGGCTGAAATCTTAAAAGAGAAGGGTGTTGAAAAAGTTTCAGTTATGGATTTATCAAGAGATGACATGGCTGAAGCAATTGAAGATGCTTTCAGATATGACAGAATGATTCTTGCAGCAGCTACTTATGACGGCGGAGTTTTCCCAGTTATGGAAGATTTCTTAAACAGATTAGCTAATAAGAGTTACCAGAAGAGAACAGTAGGACTTATTGAAAATGGCTCCTGGGCTCCATTAGCCGGAAAAGTTATGAAGGGGCTGTTAGAGCCAATGAAGGATGTTAAAGTATGCGAGAATATGGTAACAGTTAAGTCTGTTATGAAGGAAGAAAACATAGAACAGATGGAAAAACTTGCAGAAGAAATCATCAATTGTTAATAACAAAAATGAGTTAGGAAAGGTTTATAAGCAAATGGAAAAATGGGATTTGTACACAAAGGACAGAATTAGAACAGGCAACACAATTAACAAAAACGAAGAGGTACCGGAAGGCTTTTACAGAACAGTGGTACATGTTTCTATTTTTAACAGTAAAGGTGAAATGCTTATTCAACAGAGACAGGAAGATAAGAAGTTGTGGCCAAATCTTTGGGATGTAAGTGTTGGTGGCAGTGTGATTGCAGGAGAGACAAGTAGTGAAGCTGCAAGCAGGGAAACTATGGAGGAACTTGGAATTGAGCTTGACTTAAGTGAAGTCAGACCGGCCTTTACAATTAATTTCCATGGAGGCTTTGATGATTGTTACTTAGTTGAAAAAGATGTAGACATTAAGGATGTAACAATTGCTCTAAGAGAAGTTAAAGCTGTAAGGTGGGCTACAAAAGAGGAAATTCTTGATTTAATTGAAAAAGATGAGTTTATTGCTTATCACAGAGCAAAAATTGAATTAATGTTCTTCTTGAGAGACCACGAAGGAACTCATTTAAAATAAAATGTTTGACAAAGATAATTACCACATTTATAATATTTACCTATATTATTACTAGGAATTATAACAATGCGGGTGCAGTGCATCCGCTGTTTATATGTAAGGAGAAAATAATGCTAACACAATTTTCAAGAACAGAATTATTACTGGGAAAAGAAGCAATGGAGAAGTTAAAAAACTCAAGAGTTGCTATTTTTGGAGTAGGTGGAGTAGGCGGCTACGTTGTAGAAGCTTTAGTTAGAAGTGGCGTAGGAACATTTGACTTAATAGATGACGATAAGGTTTGTTTAACTAATTTAAACAGACAGATTATAGCTACAAGAAAAACTGTAGGAAAATATAAGGTAGATGTTTGCAAGGAACGTATATTAGAAATTAATCCTGATGCAAAGGTAAACACTTATAAGTGTTTCTTTTTACCTGAAAATGCTGATGAGTTCCCTTTTGATGAATATGACTACATTGTAGATGCTGTAGATACTGTTACGGCAAAGATTTCATTAGTTATGAAAGCCCAGGAGAAAAATGTAAAAATCATCAGTAGCATGGGTGCAGGAAATAAACTTGATGCTAGTGCATTTAAGGTGGCTGATATATACAAGACAAAGGTATGTCCTTTAGCCAAGGTAATGAGAAGAGAGTTAAAGAAACGTGGTGTAAAAAAATTAAAGGTTGTATATTCAGAAGAGCCTGCAATGACACCTGTTGAAGACATGGCAATTAGTTGTAGAGCAAACTGCATCTGCCCACCGGAAGCAAAACACAAATGCACTGAAAGACGAGCAATTCCGGGTAGTGTGGCATTTGTACCATCAGTAGTTGGCTTGATTATTGCAGGTGAAGTTGTCAAAGATTTATCGGTATAATTTTGATGTAGGTTATTTAGCACATGTTTTCTACAGAAAAATATTTTGGACAAAGTAGAAAAAAATTACAAAAAAAGTAGTTATAAAGATAATTATAAAAGATTATTAGTAATCAAATGATACTTATATAATATTTGGAGGAAAATTATGAACATTTCAGCAAAAGAAATGAAAGCATTGGATAAAGATTCATATCAGGTTATAGACATTAGAAGTGAATTGGATATTTCTTATGGTGCCATACCTGGTTCAATACATGTTTCCCCTGATAACATAGAGAATAATGAGAATATAGATTTTTCAAAAAAATTAATTATATGTTGTGCAAGAGGAAAAAACAGTTTAGAAATAGCAGAGAATCTTTGTGAAAAGGGCTATGATGCAGTGAATCTTGAAGGTGGTTACATTGCGTGGCTTATGGACACAATGAACGAAGAAATTGCAGAAAACAAAGCAAAGGATGTAGAGCAGAGTATTAGAAAAAAATATAAGAAAACTATCTGGTCTAAGTTTGCCAAGGCAATAAACACTTACGAACTGGTAAAACCGGGAGACAAAATTGCTGTCTGTATTTCAGGTGGTAAAGATTCAATGCTTATGGCAAAACTTTTTCAGGAATTAAAGAGACATAACAAATTTGATTTTGATGTGAAGTTTTTAGTTATGGATCCAGGTTATAGTCCTGAAAATAGAAAAGTCATTGAAGACAATGCAAAGAAACTAAACATCCCAATTGATATATATGAGTCAGATATTTTTGAGTCAGTATTTAATGTGGAAAAGTCACCATGTTATTTATGTGCAAGAATGAGAAGAGGCCATTTATATAGTTTCGCACAGGAATTAGGTTGCAACAAAATCGCATTAGGTCACCATTATGATGATGTTATTGAGACAATATTAATGGGTATGTTGTACGGTGCTCAGGTTCAGACAATGATGCCAAAACTTCACAGTACAAATTTCGAAGGCATGGAATTAATCAGACCGTTATATTTAATTCGTGAAGATGACATTAAGTCATGGAGAGACTATAACGACTTACATTTCATACAGTGTGCGTGCAAGTTTACAGACACTTGCACAACCTGTAACAATGAAGAAAACAGATCAAAGCGTGTGGAAATAAAAGAACTTATTAAAAACTTAAAACAGGTTAATCCTTATGTGGAGAGCAATATTTTCAAAAGCGTTGAAAATGTAAATTTAGATACAGTTATTTCATACAAGAAATCAGGGGAGAAACATCACTTCTTAGATGACTATGACAGATGAAACTTATGCTGTAAACTGTACTGTTGACGGTGAAACCAAAAGAGGTCGTAAAGTAATGTTTTTTGTGGCTCTTTTTAGCTGGTGCTATTGGATGGTTGGTTCAGTAATTGGTGGCGTGGTTGGATATATGTTACAATTTCGTTTATAATTGAAAAAGAAAGGATTTACAAATATGACTTTACAGCAGTTAAAATATGTGATAGCAGTTGCAGATACGGGAACTTTGACAAAAGCTGCAAAACAGTTGTTTATATCGCAGCCCAGTTTGACTAATTCCATACATGCCCTTGAAAAAGAAATGAACATTGAAATTTTCAGAAGAACCAATAAAGGCATTGTTATTTCAAAAGAGGGTGAGGAGTTTTTAGGCTATGCAAGACAGGTTTTAGAGCAGTCACAACTTTTAGAGGAAAGATACAAGGGCACAAGTGGCAGAAAATTAAAGTTTTGTGTTTCTACACAGCATTATTCTTTTGCTGTAAATGCTTTTGTAGAACTTATTAAGGAATATGGAAAAGAAAAATATGATTTTTGTTTAAGGGAAACACAGACTTACGAAATCATAGAAGATGTGGCAAAAATGAAAAGTGAAATAGGCGTTCTTTATTTAAATGACTTTAATCAGGTGATTTTAAATAAGGAGTTGAAGTCAAATGAGCTAAAGTTTACGGAACTTTTAGTTGCAAAACCACATGTTTTTATAAGCAGTAAACATCCTTTGGCGAAAGAGAAAAAGGTTACTTTTAAAGATTTGGAAGAATATCCGTATTTGTCCTTTGAACAGGGTGAACATAACTCTTTTTATTATTCTGAAGAAATTTTTTCAAGTGAGGAAAAAAAGAAAAATATTCGTGTAAGAGACAGGGCTACTTTGTTTAATCTTTTGATTGGTCTTAATGGTTATACTGTTTGCAGTGGAGTAATTGATAAGGAATTAAATGGAGCAAACATTATCGCAGTACCGCTTGAGGGGAATGAAAACATGAGAATCGGATATATTACCCACAAAAAATCAGGTTTAAGCCCACTGGGAAAAATATATGTGGAAGCTTTGAAGAAATATATTGGTAAATAAGAAAATATATTTCAAAATAAGTAGTAAATAAATTAAAAAACAAAAATTTATTTCAAAGTAAGTAGTAAATAGATTAGAAAACAAAATTATATTTTAAATCAGGTAAGAAAGATATTAGAAAACATGCATTGAAAAGTAGTAATTTAAATATCACAGCCATAGTTTAAAACTATAACCAAGTAAAAGAAAAATGTATTATACAATTTTTTTTATCGTTGATATATTAACATCATAGCAATTAGCAATATATAAACGAATAGGAGAAAAATATGTATAATAAAACACCATTTAGATACGACCACG
The DNA here is from genome assembly GCF_057858645.1 of Eubacterium sp. Lineage (NCBI taxonomy): Bacteria > Bacillati > Bacillota > Clostridia > Eubacteriales > Eubacteriaceae > Eubacterium > Eubacterium sp. The sequence goes on along the minus strand of NZ_DBLZZO010000021.1, from coordinate 30,638 downwards.
TTGGTAGCTTTTTAAGACCTGAATATTTAAAAGAAGCAAGAAAGCAGTACGAACAGGGTGAGATTACAAAAGAACAGTTAACAGAAGTTGAAGACAAGGCAATTACTGAACTTGTAGTCAAGGAAAAAGAAATTGGCTTACATGCCATTACAGATGGAGAATTTAGAAGAGCCACATGGCATTTAGATTTCATGTGGGCTTTTGACGGTGTAGGTCACAGCAAGACAGAACATGGTCTTCCATTCCATGGAGAAGATGCTATGATTGATGACACTTATGTAGTTGGAAAAATCAAGTTAAGTGGCAAGCATCCTTTTATTGAACATTATGAATTTTTAAAACAGTTTGAAGATGAGAACACTGTAGCAAAGCTTACCATACCTGCACCGGCTCAGTTCTTAGAACAGATGATTATGCCTTTTGCATGGGAAAATACTAAAAAGTATTATGATAGCAAGGAAGAATTAGTAAAGGACATTGCAGATGGTTATAAGAAATTCATTAAAGATTTATATGACAAGGGCTGCAGAAATTTACAGTTAGATGACTGCTCATGGGGAATGGTTGTTGATCCAAATGCCTGTGCAATTTTTGATACAGATGAGGAAGGCTTAGAAAAAATCAAGAAACAGTTATTAGATATAAATAATTTAGCAATTGATTCAGCTCCGGAAGATTTGACAATAAATACTCATGTTTGCCGAGGAAATTTCCATTCAACTTACGCAAGCTCAGGAGCTTATGACAGTGTAGCTGAAACATTATTTGCAAAGGAAAATGTTAATGCATATTATTTAGAATATGATGATGAACGTTCAGGTGGATTCCTGCCACTTAAGTCAGTTGGTGAGAATAAGAAAGTTGTACTTGGATTAATTACAACAAAATCTCCTGAATTAGAAAACAAAACAACAGTAATAAACAGAATAAAGGAAGCATCTAAATATGTTTCTTTAGACAGATTATATTTAAGTCCACAGTGCGGATGCGCTTCTTGTGAAATTGGAAATAAATTAACAGAAGAACAGCAGTGGGCAAAGATAAAATTAGTAAAAGAAATTGCCGAAGAAGTTTGGGGATAATATTTCAATCCCGCTTTAATTTACAAAAGAATATAAAACATAAAAAATAGCATTTTTATAACCCTATTATATAGGATTATGGAAGTGCTATTTTTATTCTTTAAAAAGAGATAAAAACAAAACAATATTCTTGCCATAAAAGAAAAATACACACCTAAGGTATGCAGTAAAACTACCAAGGGATGTAGAATAAAACATTTAAACCATATAAAATTCATATAGAATAACTATGGAGATGACAAATGAAGAAAAAGGAAATAACGAAAGAAAATATTGAAATAGGTCAGCGTGTTAAGGCACTTAGAAGAGAGCATAATCTGTCTCAGGAAAAAATGGCATCAATATTGGGGATTGAGTCAGTTCCTTTTTATCAGAATATTGAAAAAGGTGAAAATGATTTACAAATAGACAGATGCATAAAACTTAGTAAGTATTTTGACGTTAGTACAGATTACATATTAAAAGGCGAGGTTAGCGACTGTAGGGAGTTTCAATTGTATTTTGAAAGCCTCAGTGGCAGAGAGAAGAAAAGAGAATTTGATATATTGTTAAACAAAACATTTAGTAAATAATTAAAGCTAAATAACTAAATTGAAGTAATTCAATCAAAATAGCTAAGTTTAATAAATCAAAATAATTCAATCAAAATAACTAGGTTTTGATAGAAAATAAAAATAATTAAATTTGAAATTTTTAAAATGAATAATTAACTAAAAAATAAGAAAAAGGGGATTGAAAAACAAATGCAATCAACAGATAAACAAATATTGATAGTGGAAGATAACAAGAGACACATGGATAGAGCCTGCGATATTTTAGAACAGCTTGAAGATGTTGTGATTTTTAAGGCAGATAATTGTGCTGATGCCTACAGATATGCCATGGAATATAGTATCGATTTATTTATTGTAGACATAATTTTGGAAAAAACAAAAAACGGTGATATGTCAGGTATGACTTTTGCTGATAATATAAGAGAAATAGAAAGATACAAGGCAACGCCAATTATTTTTACAACATCGCTGGAGGATCCAAAACTACACGCCTATGCACATTTACATTGCTATCAGTATTTTGATAAATATTACAGAGAAGATGAATTCAAAGAAGCAGTTCAGTTTACTCTTAAAAATTACACAGCGAAAAAGGAAAGAGAATATATTTATTTTAAAACAAATGGTATTGTATGCCCGGTAAAAATAAATGATATTGTTTACATAGATAACAAAATTTCTACATTGTCAATTTATTGCAAAGATGGAGAGATTGTAGAAGCACCTTACAAGTCGACAAAACAGTTAATTCTTGAATTAGGTTCAACGAAATTTTTGAAGTGTAACAAAAGTGAAATAGTTAATTGCGACTATGTTAAGTTTGCAGATTATTCCAATTATCTTATTAAATTAAAGGAAGATTTCGGAGAGTTAAAAATTGGCAGACGTATTTTGAAAAGTTTTAAAGAAGGCTTTGAAAATAGAATATAAAACCATTGAATAAAATAGGTCTTTAGTGTTAAAATAGTTGAACGCTAAGGACTTTTTTTGAAGGAGAAGATAAATGATTAAGGCAGTAATTTTTGATATGGATGGGCTCATGATTGACAGCGAGAGAGTTACTTATGAGTGGTATCGAAGATATTTACAAAAAAGAGGAGAAGACATGACAGTGGATTTTTACAAAAATCTACTGGGAAAAATACAACCTGTCTGCAAAAGTATTATAGCTAATGAATATGGCGAGGATTTCCCTTATGAGGAATGTATAGATTATGTTCATAAGGGAATGGCAGAAGAGTTTGAAACAAAGGGAGTGCCATTAAAAAAAGGAATTGTTCAGTTACTTAAATATCTTAAAGAAAACAATTATAAAACAATGGTTGCAACTTCCAGTAATAGAGACAGAGTTGATGTGATTTTAAAACAGGCAGGAATTGCACAGTATTTTGACGGCGAAATTTGTGGTGATGAGGTTGTTAATGGAAAACCTAATCCTGAGGTATTTTTAAAGGCATGTAAGAAGGTGAATGTACAGCCTGAGGAAGCACTTGTTTTAGAAGACTCAGAGGCAGGCATAAAAGCGGCTCATGACGGCGGAATTAAAGTTATATGTATACCTGACATGAAATATCCTGAGGAAGAATACAGAAAAATGACTGAAGAAATCTTTGAGGACTTGTCAAAGGTTGTAACTTATTTTTAAAAGTTGTAACTATTTTTTAACAGTTGTTGAGATTATAAATAATAGTGCTATACTATAGATGTTGCCATAAAGTTATTCATTGCATTAACGATAAGAATGTGGAGGAAAATCTCATGAAGATTATTATTGCTGGAGATGGAAAAGTAGGTGCAAATCTTACTAGGAAGTTATCAGCGGAAGGTTATGACATAACCTTAATAGACACTAATGGAGAAGTATTAGACGCAAGCTTGGAGAGATACGATATTATGGCTGTTAATGGAAATTGTGCCTTAATGTCCGTTTTGTCTGAAGCAAGAGTTGACAGAGCTGATGTTTTAATTGCATCTACAAGTGCAGATGAAATTAATTTGCTTTGTTGCATGACAGCACATAAGATGAATCCTGAACTACATACTATTGCAAGAATCAGAAATCCTGAATACAGTGAACAAATATATACCATGCGCGATGCCTTTGGCTTATCTTTAACAGTTAATCCGGAAAAGCAGTCAGCAGTGGAAATTGAAAGATTGTTAAAATATCCGGGATTTTTACAGAGAGATACTTTTGCAAAAGGAAGAGTGGAATTAGTAGAACTTAGAATAAATAGTGACAGCATTATAAAAGATATTTCATTAAATGATCTTTATGGAATTGTAAAATGTAAGGTATTGGTTTGTGCCGTTAGAAGAAACGGTGAAGTGCATATTCCAAATGGTGATTTTATCTTAAAAGAAGGAGATAGAATTTACGTTACAGCACCATCACAGAACCTTACTATTTTATTGAAAAACTTAGGCTTTTTATCTCACAAGGTAAAACATGCAATTATTTGCGGTGGTGGAAAAGTAAGCTATTATCTGTCAAAGATATTAATTGACTCGGGAGTAGCCGTAGAGGTAATTGAAAAAGACGAAGATAGAGCAAGGGAGTTAGCTGAGCTTCTTCCTGAAGTTACTGTAATTCATGGTGACGCAAGTAGAAAAACATTACTTGAAAGCCAGGGCATAAGTGGCTGTGACGCTTTTATTACCTTAACAGGAATGGATGAGTTAAATATAATTATTTCCATGTATGCTAAGGCATGTGGCGTGGAGAAAGTTATTACAAAAGTAGGACATACTGACAGAAGCAGTATTCAGGACAGCCTTAATTTAGGTAGTGTAGTATGCCCAAAGGAATTATGTTGTAATACAATAGTCGGTTATGTTAGAGCCTTAGGGGCACAGACAGGAATGGCTATATCAGTTCATAATATTGCAGATGGACAGGCGGAAGCAGTAGAGTTCATTGCAGATGAGAAAACAAAAAATTGTGGTGTTTCACTTAAAAACATGAAATTAGTAAATAATGTTATTATTGCATGTATAACACATAAAGGAAAAACAGAAATTCCAAATGGTGAATCATGTTTCCAAAATGGAGATACTGTTATTGTGGTAGCAACAGGGGATATAGTATTACATCAATTAAATGATATATTTCAATGATTGAGGGAAAGTTATGAATTATAAAGTTGTAGGAAAATTTATATCACAGATTTTAGCTGTAGAAGCGGCATTTATGCTTCCGGCATTAATTATTAGTGCAGCATGTCAGAATTTGAATGCAGTTATAGGATTTATAGTTTCTATTGTAATTATATTAGGTATTGCTTCGTTGCTATATGTATTATGTAGAAAGGCAAATAAGCGATTTTTTGCAAAGGAAGGTTTGGTTTCAGTGGGTATAGGCTGGATTGTTCTTAGTATATTAGGCTGTTTACCATTTTTTATTTCAAGAGAAATTCCTTCATTTGTAGATGCATTATTTGAGACAGTATCAGGTTTTACAACAACAGGAGCTTCAATTTTAACAGATGTTGAAGCTATGTCAAAAGGCATGCTTTACTGGAGAAGTTTTAGTCATTGGCTTGGGGGGATGGGTGTCCTTGTATTTTTACTTGCTATTGCACCGGCTGATGGAAAAAGCAACAGATTCACAATGCATTTGTTAAGAGCAGAAAGTCCGGGACCAACAGTTGGTAAGCTGGCTCCAAGAATGAGAGATACAGCACTTATTTTGTATTTAATGTATATAGGACTTACGGGACTTAATTTTATCTTTTTAATTATTGGGAAAATGCCTGTTTTTGATGCAGTCTGTACAGCATTTGGTACTGCAGGAACAGGTGGCTTTGGTATTAAAGGAGACAGTATGGCAGGCTACAGCCCATACATACAGAATGTCTGTACCATCTTTATGCTGTTATTTGGCGTGAACTTCAGTTGTTATTATTTAGTATTATTAAGAAGATTCAAGTCAATAATAAAAGATAGTGAACTTAGAACATACGTTGTTATTATTTTATCAAGCGTAGCTCTTATAACAATAAACATTTCGGGTATGTTTTCATCAGTAGGACAAGCACTACATCATGCGGCATTTACAGTATCAAGTATTATTACCACAACAGGTTTTGCTACAGAAGATTTTAATCTGTGGCCTAATTTTTCAAAAACAATAATACTTATGCTTATGTTTGTTGGTGCCTGCGGCGGAAGTACAGGCGGTGGTCTTAAATGTGGCCGTTTACTTATTATTTTAAAAAGTGTAAAAAGAAACATTAGAAAGACTTTAAATCCAAGAAAAGTTGAAGTTATCAGAATGGGTGGAAATGTTGTAAAAGAAGAAGTTGTTTCGGCGGTTAATAGTTACTTTGTTGCATACATAGTTATTGTTTTCTTAAGTTTCATTTTCATTTCCGTTGATGGTCACAGTATACTTACTAATTTTTCAAGTGTAGCATCATGCTTTAACAATATAGGACCGGGACTGGATATGGTTGGTCCGGCATCAAACTATTCAATGTTTAGCGATTGGTCTAAACTGGTTTTAATAGGTGACATGCTTGCAGGAAGATTGGAAATATTCCCAATCTTAATTTTATTGTCAAAAACCACATGGAGTAGAAAGAGATAACATGAAGAAGAGTAGACATATATCAACATCAAGATTTATTTTTTTCGGGTTTTTAGGCGTTATAGTTTTAGGAACCTTTATTTTGACGCTTCCAATTTCAAGTAGCTCAGGAGAATTTACATCTGTAGTGGATGCCTTATTTACAGCAACATCAGCTACATGCGTAACAGGACTTGTAGTTCACGATACGGCTACTTACTGGTCAGCCTTTGGTCAAGGTGTTATTATAGTTTTAATTCAAATTGGCGGCATGGGTGTTATAACAATAGCACTACTGTTAACAAGAATGTCAGGTAGAAAAATAGGTTTAAGGCAGAGAACACTTATGCAGGAGGCAATATCAGCACATAAAATGGGTGGTATAGTAAGACTAACAGGTTTTATTGTGAAGATGATGCTTATTTTTGAATTGGCAGGCGCGGTGTTAATGTATCCTGAATTTGCAAAACAGTTTGGCATTATAAAAGGTATATGGTATTCATTATTTCATTCAATATCAGCCTTTTGTAACGCAGGTTTTGATTTAATGGGTGTAAGAGAGCATTATTCTTCACTAACAACATTTTCATCTTCAGTTTTAATTAATGTTGTAATAATGCTTTTAATTATAATTGGCGGTATTGGCTTTGTTACATGGGATGACATAAAAAAGCACAAACTTCATTTTGGAAGATACAGAATGCAAAGTAAAGTTATTCTTGGAGTAACATCAATATTAATAATTGTACCGGTGCTATATTTTTATTTTTTTGAATTTGGAAAAGCAACTTGGAATTTCGATTCAGAAAAAGACAGAGTTTTGGCATCTTTATTTCAGGCTGTGTCACCTAGAACAGCAGGCTTTAACACAGTAGATTTAAACCAATTATCAGGTGTGGGACAGTTAATTACTATTATTTTAATGCTTATAGGTGCAGCACCCGGTTCAACAGCTGGTGGTATGAAAGTTACTACAGTGGCAGTATTATTTTCAACAGCCGTAGCAGTTTTTAGGAAAAGGCAGGATGCACATTTATTTAAAAGAAGACTGTCCAATGAAGTGGCAAGGTCAGCTTCGGCAACACTGTTAATGTACACATTTTTGTTTATGTTTGGCGGTATTGTTATTAGTATTGCAGATAACATTCCTATAATGAAATCTTTGTTTGAAACAGCATCGGCAGTTGGAACAGTAGGTTTAAGCTTGGGAATTACACCATCTTTGTCCATGGTTTCCAAAATAGTATTAATTGTGTTAATGTTTTTAGGCAGAGTTGGTGGCTTAACAGTTATTTTTGCAACTTTATCAAATAAGAATTATAATGTATCTAGATTACCTGAAGAGAAAATTATGGTAGGATAAAGTAAAATAGTAAAGAATTATAATGCGTCATGATAAATGAAGAATCAGGAATGAAAATGAATGAGGCGTAAAAATACAAGAAATAGAAATGTATATAAATTGTATGGAGGGAAAATGAAGTCAGTTTTATTAATTGGATTAGGTAGATTTGGCAGACATATTGCTAAAACATTAGATGAATTAGGTCATCAGACAATGGCAATTGACGTAAAGGAAGACAGGGTTAATGCGGTATTACCTTACGTCACAAGTGCTCAAATAGGAGACGCGACAAATGAAGAATTTTTGGATACATTAGGTGTGGATAATTTTGATGTTTGTTTTGTGGCAATTGGAGACGATTTTCAAAATTCTTTAGAGACAACATCTTTGTTGAAAGAAAAAGGTGCCAAGATGGTTGTCTCAAGAGCTGCAAGAGATGTACACGCCAAGTTTTTGGTAAGAAATGGAGCAGACCAGGTAGTTTATCCTGAACGTGAACTTGCTAACTGGACAGCAATAAGATATACAGCTAATCATATTTCAGATTACATTGACGTGGGAGAAGGCTGTTCAATAATTGAAGTTGAGATTCCAAAAGAGTGGATTGGAAAAGAAATACAGGATTTAGATTTAAGACGAAAACACAAAATAAATGTCTTGGCAATTAAGAAGGAAAATGATATGAATTTGCAGGTTATGCCTGATACTGTCCTAAAAGAAGGGGCTAACTTATTGGTACTTGGAAAAACACACAACATACAAAAGTGTTTCCATATTTAAATTAAAAGTAATAGGAATATGATAGTAAAAATTTGCGGTATTACAGATGTTGAAGAAACAGAATATTTAAATGAAAATAATGTAGACATGGCAGGCATGGTTTTATATTTTCCAAAAAGTAAAAGAAATATAACTTTGGATAAAGCAAAAGAAATCATGGCTTCTCTAAATGAAAATATAAAAAAGGTTGCAGTGGTTGTGTCGCCTAGCATTGAGCAGGTAAAAAGCATTGAAAATGCAGGCTTTGACTTTGTGCAGATTCATAAAGACTTGCCGGATGGTTTGTTTAATGAAACATTAATTGATGTTTTAAAGGCTTTTAATGTAAACGATTTAGAAGAACTTGGAAAGTACAAAAACATAGGAAATATAAAAGGCTATGTTTTTGATGCACCAACATACGGCAGTGGAGAAACTTTTGACTGGAGCTTATTAAATAACATTAAACGAGACGATAAGTTATTTATATTAGCCGGTGGACTTAACGGAGATAATGTAAGAGATGGCATAAAAGCAGTACAACCTGATGGCGTAGATGTTTCATCAGGAGTTGAAAACGACAACGGAGTTGGCAAAAGCAGAGAGAAAATCAGAGAATTTGTTATGGCTGCTAAAGTAATCTAATTATGTAGATAGTTGAGTAAAAATAAAGTTAAATTAATCGATAAAAAAATAGTTGAGGCAGAATTAGTATAAGAAAAAAGTAGTTATGCAAGAACCGGGGTAAGTAAAATTTAGAAAATGATTGAAGCAAAAAGTCATAAAATTAATAATATCCGTAAACAGATAAAAGGAATAGAATGAAAAAAATATTAATTGTTGAAGATGATGTATCCATAAGGAATGAGTTGCAGAAGTTACTTGTAAACAGTGGCTATGAAACAATAGTAATGGATAACTTTGAAAATCAAATAGAATTTATTTTAGAAAGCAAAGCAGATTTAATATTGCTTGATATAAATATTCCAATTCTAAATGGAGAAATGGTTTTAAAAGAGCTACGAAAAAAATCAGATGTGCCGGTAATTATGGTTACCAGCAGAACAAGTGAAGTAGATGAAGTTTTGTCTATGTCCTACGGGGCTGATGATTTTATTACAAAACCTTATAACCCTACAGTTCTTCTGTTAAGAATTCAAAATATTTTTAAAAGAATGGAAGTAAAAACTGACAATGTTAAATACAATAATCTTAATGTGGAATTAAGCAGGGGCATAATAAAATCAGAGACTAAGCAGGTTGTTTTAACAAAGAATGAAATGATTATTTTTGCATTGCTGTTAAACAACAAAGGCAGAATTGTTTCAAGAGATCAGTTAATGACAGATTTGTGGAACAATGAGGAATATGTTAATGACAATGCACTTACTGTCAATATTAGCAGATTGAGAAATAAACTGGCATCTCTTGGATGCGCAGATGCTATAGAAACTCGAAAGGGACAGGGTTACATATTATTATGAAATTAAGTAAATACATAAAAGATAAATGGCTGACAATAACAATTAGTGCTGTCAGCTATTTTGTTATTTTAATGGTCATGAGAGTTTTTGCCTTACCTGTTGAAATAGTTGCAATAATTACATTTTTGTATTTTTTTACAGGCGGGCTGCAATTACTAATTAATTATTTAAGAAAAAGAAAATTCTATAACAGACTTCTTCTTAATGTGGAAAGATTGGACAAAAAATATTTAGTTTTGGAAACCTTAACTAAACCGGATTTTTATGAGGGGGAACTTATTTGGGAAAGTCTTTATAAAATTAATAAATCCATGACTGAAAACGTAAGTGATTACAGGGAAAACGTGGAAGATTTTAAAGAATATGTTGAAATGTGGATTCACGAAGTGAAAATTCCTATAGCAAGTCTTGTTTTAATGTGTCACAATCACAAAAATGAGTTGGACGAAAAATACATAAAGCAAATCAGACGTCTGGATAATTATGTTGAACAGGTTTTGTATTATGTAAGAAGTAGCTGCAGTGAAAAAGATTACATAATAAAAGACGTGAATTTGGAAGAGGTTGTTGGAAAAGTTCTTATGAATAACAAGGACGATATTTTGGAAAAAAATATTGAACCACAAATAAACATTAAAAACATAACAGTAAAATCTGATAAAAAATGGCTGGAATTTATTATTAATCAGATAGTAAATAACAGTATTAAATACTGCAAAAATATTGCAATGTCTCATAATGATACAAAGGCTGTGCTGAAAATAAGTGCCACAGAAGAAAAAGAAAAAGTCATATTATCCATCTATGATAACGGAATCGGAATTCCAAATCAGGATTTGAAAAAGATTTTTGAAAAATCATTTACAGGTGAGAATGGAAGACTGGGACAAAAGTCTACAGGCATGGGGCTGTACATAGTAAAAAATCTATGTAGCAAATTAGGTCATCAGGTTTCTGCCTGGTCTATCCAAAATGAATATACAGAAATAAAAATCGTGTTTGGTAAGAATGATTATTATGGGTTTTAGATTTAAATAATGTTAAAAATATAATGCTAAAAAATAATATTTAAGAAATTAATATTAAAAATCTAACATTAAGAGCAAATATGAGAATTATTAAAATATAAACATAAAAAACTAATATTACAAAATTGTAATGTTTAGTAATATTAGAAATGCGACAAATCTCAAGGCAAAGTATACACTGTTTATGTAATGTGAAGATTATAAAGCTTTATGAATTACATAAAACATGTGGAAGGGAGATAACAATGGATAATATTTTAACTATTGATAAAATCGAAAAGTATTACGGAAGTAAATCAAGCCTTACAAAAGCAATTGACGGGATTTCTTTTGAAGTGGAAAAAGGAGAATTTGTTGCAATTATGGGGGCATCAGGCTCAGGTGGTCATGTTAAAATAAGACTAAGTTAGCAGATTCCTTATAAAATAAGGGCTCACGCCAATTTAGTCTTTTTTCTATTATACCATAAAGGGTAGAAAATTCATAGACCGGGAATGAATTTCTCATAGTAGAAATGAGAAGGCAGGAGCTCTTAAAGATAGAAACCTATTGCTACTGGTCCTGTCAAAATTATATCCATTCTCACAGGCGGTCAAGTTTGTGAAAAACCATTCGGTTGCAATACATTGTAAAAAAATATGTTAAGGACTAGGTTAGTTAAAAGATTCTGTTAGCTGGCTTGGTCCTTTTTTCTTGGGAGGACGGAGCGATGATAAAAGTGATTATGATTGTTGTAACAGCTATTTTCCTTAGTTCCTGGTATGCGTGCCTGGTGGCAGGCAAAAGAGCAGATGAAGAAATAAGTGCTTTGTTTGAAAAAGAAAAGAAGCAGGGAAGTGAGGAATAAACGAATGAATGGAGGTATCTATAGCACTGGAAATGAAATCGTAGATGAAAATGCAAAACTGAATATATCTGGAAATATCATTCCGCAGGTGTGGTATCGGACAATCATCAGAGAAAGCGGAAAGCCAAATCTGACAGCGATTATTATACTGGCAGATATTGTGTATTGGTATAAGCCTACAGAAATCAGAGATGAAGGAACCGGACAGGTCATTGGGGTAAGAAAGAAATTTAAGTCAGACTTTCTTCAGAGAAGTTACCAGCAGATCAGCGAACAGTTTGGGATTTCCAAGAAAGAAGCGACAAATGCAGTGGTATTTTTAGAGAAGCTGGGTGTGGTAAAACGGGTATTTAGAACCATTTCCATGAATGGGATTGTTGTAAATAATGTTTTGTATCTGGAATTGATCGTAGACCGATTAAAAGAATTGACTTATCCAGAAGAAACAGGAGCAGATCCGGTTTCCTTTGAAAAAAGAAGAGAGAAATCCAAAGCAGAGAAAATCAGTTCCCATACAGCCATAGAGGAAGAGATACATTTTGTAGAAGAGAGGGCTGTCCCTTTCCAAAGGAAGAGGGTGTCACCATTCAAAGAGGGAGCATACCCCGACAGGGAAACAGAGCCCTGGATACCCAAAGAGGTACCTCAGACTGATAGCGGGCAGACAAATACAGAGATTACTACAAAGACTACAGCAGAAAGTACCCAAAAGAATACAACAGAAATAGGGAATGGGTATAGAGATAATCCTATCTTATCCTATCAGGCAGCAGAAGAACAGTTCAAAGATCAGATTGATTATGATGCGATATGGATAGACAGACCTTTTGACAGAAAACTGCTCAATGAGATTGTAGGGCTTGCAGTAGATGTTTTGACGTCCAATGCAAAGACCATAAGGGTAAATCAGGAAGAACGACCTCTTGGCATTGTACAGGGAATGTATAAAAAGCTGGATAAGTTTACCGTAGAGTATGTGATAGACTCAATTAAGCAGTGTACAAGGAAAGCCAATAATATCCGGGCAGTGCTGCTTACCGCTTTATACAATGCCACATTGACAGCAAACAGCTATATATCCAATCTGTTTGCTTATCAGGAAGCTATCCCTCAGACGTAAGGAGCGTGATAGAAAGTAACAAAATTAAGAAAATTCAGGACAGCTCATGGATATACACAGATAGAACTTGCGGCTGTCTTGGGTATCAGTCTTCGGACGTATCAGAGGATTGAATACGGACAGCAAAAGCCCAATGTCTATGTAGTTGTCCGACTTCAGCGGTTATTTCAAAAAGATATTAGTGAGATTATGGAGGAATATACAGAATGAGGGAAGAAAGGTTTCGTATTCAGTGCCCCAAACATTTTCTGGTTGGAGATTCAGGGCGTTTTGAAAAATCTCCACAGGGTAAGGATTCGGATTTTGTAGTAGATTATGCTCCACCGGAAATGTTTGAAGCCGGGATTGTCTTACAGGAGATGGGGACGGAGGGAGATACCTATTGCACAATGTATGTCTATTTTGCACCAGAGGAACACCTTCCGGTTTATATGGACAGCATGAAATACGACCTACAAAAAGTATCCATTCGGAAAATTTTTGTTGATACCGAAGAATACCTCATAAAAGTAAATGAGAAGACAAAAAAGTTTTATGCGGGTGAGGACGGTTGTTGGGGTTCCTATACGGAACTTTACCGGAAAGAGAATGGGGAACGTCTGACTGATGCAGTGATTGTTTTTCTGTGTATGCCAGATGAAATGAAGTTTCAGGAAATGGAAGCTGTGATGGGGGAACTGTTTGAAAAACTTCATGTGATAGATAAAGAAAAGAAAGAAACAGGTCAAGAACCAAAGAGAACAAGATAAAATACAAACTATAACTTTCAGGAGGATAAGAACGTGGAAACTAAAATGATTATTGGAATTGATCATGGAAACCGTAACATGAAAACTGCAAATACTGTATTTTCAGCAGCAATCCAGCCTTTACAGGCAAGGCCGGACAGCCTGGAACATATTCTGGAATACCAGAACCAGTTTTATTATGTGGGAGGGAAAGTACCGGAAAAGGAGTGTGTGGATAAGACAGAGAATGAAAATTATTATCTTCTTACCCTTGCAGCACTGGCACAGGAAATGCGCTGCCGGGGACTGACAGACGCTTCCGTAAAAATGGGAGCTGCCCTTCCGCCTAGAAGATTTCAGCAGCAGAAAGAAAGTTTTAAGAAATATCTGTTAAAGACAAAGGAACTGCATTTCCGTTATGAAGGAGTACATTATCATGTGTCTTTGGAAAATGTGTTTGTTTTTATGCAGGGGCATGTGGTGATCCATACGCTTTTAGAAGCAGTTCCCGGCTATTGCCTTTTAGTAGATATTGGTGGAGGAACTACCGACCTGGTAGAGTTTGTTGACGGAATGCCGGACGGGAAGTATTCGATTTCGGATAAGGCAGCTTTGTACTGTATCGGAAAAGTCAATGAGGAAGCCATTGCCAAAACAGGGGCAGGGGTACCGGCATACATTACAGAAGCATTTATGAGAACAGGAAGCTATGACTGCCCGAAGCAGTATCAGGACGTCATAAAAAACTGTTTGAAGTCCTACGCAGAGGAAATTTATGGTATCATACAGGCAAACCATTATAATCTGGATCTGACCAAAATGGTGTTTATGGGCGGTGGTTCTTCCATTGTGGAGCATTTTGGAGCCAATGAGGGAAAAGATGTACAGTTTGTAACGGATATACATGCCAATGCAAGGGGCTGTGAAGAGGCAGTGAAAAGTATTATCCGGGCAAAACAGAGGAAAATGCGGACAGCATGATAGGAAGTGAAAACTTATGGATACGGAAAAAGTATATACAACTTCACTGCGGCTGTATAAAAACAGACCGGTACATCATCAGGCTTATCGGTATCTGAAGGAGTATAACAAAGATATTTTCAAGACAAAAGACGATTTTATAGCAGAAGCAATCGTTTATTTTGCCAAGTATCTACAGCAGGAAGAAGAAGTACAGCAGATGAAACTATTAAATACCCTTCTGGAAAACCAGAAAGAACAATTTTGTAAAATCGTAAAAGAAGCGGTTTCAAAGGCACAGGAAGAAGCCTTTGAGAAGCGGGGTGTGCTGGAAAAGGCCGTTCAGGGAGAACTTTCTGACGGTGGAACGATAGCAGAGAACAGGGAAAAGGAAGAAGCCTGTATGGAAAAAGATTTACGGTTTGCGGAATTTTATGGGGCATTTGAAGAATAAGGAGGAAAAAGATATGGCAGTAGGAAGAAGTGTATGGGAAGTTGTAAAAGGGATTTTCATTGCAGTGGGGAAACTGCTGTATCTGACAGGGAAACTGGTGATATGTTTGTTTCTGCTGGTTCTGCAGCTTGTTTTGGCAGTGTTCCATGCAGGAAGCAGGGAATAGAAAGGGGATTGACAGGTGCATTGGATACGGGACAGACCGTATACAAAAGATAGAAAAAAGAAGATAGAAAATGGAAAGCAGGCTTGTGTGGCCTGCTTTTTTTGACGAAAAAATGAAAAGGAGCAAAGCTATGATGAAAGGAAAAAAGAAAAGGCTGCTGGCTGGGACGCTGGCACTTCTTCTTAGTTGTTCTACGTTACTCAATACAGGGATCACCGCACTGGCTTCTGAACAGTCTGAGGAACATGCACAGATACAGGAAGTAAAACAGGAGGAGGCTGCTTCAGAAACATTACCGGAGTTGGAAGAGGTAAAGGAGCAACTAACAGAAGAAGAACTGGTGTATGCAGAGGACCTTACCATAAAAGCAGGAGAGTCCTTTGACTTGGAAACAGATTACAGGGGTTTTCAGAAAAATGATGAAAAAGTAAAGGTAACGTTTCTGAAAGCAGAAGGGGACTCCGGCAATTCTTTTGATTTCAATACCCCAGGTTCTTACCAGGCATTTTATCGTGTTGATCCGTTAAGCGGAAACCCTTCCTATCAGATTATGAGAAGAATTGTGGTAGAAGCAAGGGAAAACAGTACACAGGAACCCCAGGGAGAAGTAAGCCAGCATACCGAAGATGGCTCCGGTGAGGACGGTGAGGCGGACCCTGACCTGGAGATACCGGAGGTACTGACGGAAGAACCGGAAATGCCAGATGCAGGGGCAGAGTTGATTGATCTGACACCAAAAGAGGATAAGGGAATGTTCTTATCGGTTGTTCCGGCAGCAATGGAGCAGCAAAAAGGAAGCAATGTACATCTGGTACAGGGAGAGAAAATCCCATACCCTTCTAACGTGGGGAACTATTCTACTTCCTATTTCACCGTAAATGGCCATGTGGCATATTGTCTGGAGTCTATGAAGGCTTCCCCGCCGACCTCGGATTATGTAGCCAATGAATTTGAAAGCAACCCGGAATTACAGAAAGTCCTTTATTATGGATATGGCGGTCCCGGGGACATTACTGGGGAGTATATGCCCTCTTTTGACTGGAAGACAAAGTATATTTTTACGCATTTAGCTGCCGCTTATTCTTATTGTGGCACGGACGGTTTTTATGGCTGTACCTTTGAAGATATTAAGGCAAGCGGTGTGTGGGGATATATCCAGCATATTTACAGCCTGGAAGCACCTCCGACAGCAGCAATCACATTGTCCCCAAAGGAAGCAAAGGCTTATGAAAGTGGAAAGGAACAGCGTACCGGAGAATTTACTTTAAAAGGTGACCATAGAAACTATATTACTTTAAAAATGCCAGAGCATGTGACTTATCACAGTGGAAGTACAAAACAGACAGGAACCGTAAAGATCAATGGGAATACCACATTCTATTTCAGTGCTCCCAAAACTGTAACTGGTACATGGAACAGTGGTAAGCTGAAAGGACAAATGGGAACTCAGTGGAAGACCTTAGTATTGTCTACGGGTTCTGGTTCTCAGGATATTGGGTATGGGGCATTTTTTGAAGAAGAAAGTGCTTCTGTGGAATTTACGGTGAAGTGGCTGGACCTGGCAAGGGTAAAGGTAACAAAAAAAGATAAGAACAGTAAAGTAAATCTGTCCGGCGCTGTTTTTGGTATTTATTCAGACAGTGCATGTAAAAACCTTCTTGTACAGATGCCGGCCACAGACAGCAACGGTACTTCTGAGGTGGAAATTCCGAAAACCCAGGATACGGTATATTTAAAAGAAATTTCTGTTCCAGAAGGATATAAGCTGAATACAGAGTCTTTTAACGTGAAGCTGGAAACAGGAAAAACAACTTCTGTTGCAGTGACGAATGAGGAACAGAAAGGAAAAATCACAATCCGTAAAAAAGGTGAGGTTCTGACCGGAGTAACCGGAGAAGAGGGAAACCTGACTTTTGTATATGGAAATGCGGACTTTGCAGGGGCAGAATATAACATTTATGCGGCAGAGGATATTTACAGCCAGGATAAAGTGACGAAGGTGCATAAAGCAGGGGATCTGGTAGAAAGTCTGACAACAGGGGAAGATGGAAGCGCTGTTTCCAAAGAATTGTATCTTGGAAAATATAAGGTTGTAGAACAGAAAGCACCGGAAAATCTGGTGATTGGGAAAACAGAACAGGAACGTACCCAGTTTGTAACCTTGTCCTATGCAGGACAGAATGTAGAGCTATCCCAGGGGGAAACCGTTTTTACCAATGCAAGACCGGAGATTTCCGTAAATGTAGTGAAAAAATCGAAACATGATGATGTTACCCTGGAAGGTGCGACGTTTGGCTTGTATGTAGAAGAAGACCTGACGGCAGCAGACGGAAAGGTCCTTGTAGAAAAAGGAAGCCTGGTGGAACGTGCTGTTTCCGACAGGGAAGGAACGGCTGTGTTCCATGCAGATATTCCTTTGAATTTCCATTACAGCGTGAGGGAAATCCAGGCACCAGATAAGTATTATATGACAGATGAGGTGTATCGTTTCTTCTATGAATATAAAGACGACAGCACCTACACATATACTTTTTCCCATGATTTTAAAAATGAGGAAGTACGGGGAGAAGTTCATGTAAGTAAGATTGACCAGGATTCCCAGGGATTTATTTCTCAGGGTGACGCAACCTTAGTAGGGGCAAAATATGGGTTATATGCTACGGAAGATATTGAACACCCAAATAAGAAAGATGGGATTGTCCATAAAAAAGGGGAACTTGTAGCGCAGGGTACGATTTCCAGTGAAGGAACCGTAGATTTCAAAAACCTGTATCTTGGAAATTATTTCGTAAAAGAAATAGAGCCGGCAGAAGGGTATCTGTTAGATGAAACAGAGTATCCCGTAGAGGTTTCGTATGAGGGACAGGAAGTACAGATTGTACACCGGGAGGTGACTGTAAAGGAAACTGTAAAGAAACAGGCCTTTCAGCTTATCAAGATCTCAGAAGACGGGGAGCAGACAGAAACAGAACTGGTAGAAGGAGCTGGATTTAAGGTATTCCTCATCAGTGAGCTGTCTGGTGTAAAAGACGGAAGTTTGAAGCCGGGAAATGGTTCTTATTATACCCCGGAAGATTTTATCACCTATGATTACAGCAAAGACGAAACCGCTTCTTATTGGGAGAATGGTAAAAAGATTACGGTACCAGAGCTGTTTACGGATAAGAAAGGATATTTAAAGAGTCCAGAACTTCCTTATGGAACCTATGTGGTGTTTGAGTCTACGGTTCCGGAAAATTTAAAAGGGATTCGTCCATTTATTGTACAGATTTCGGAAGACAGCCGGGAACCCCAGGTATGGCGTGTGTTTGATGACCGTCCTTTGCAGTATTACTTCAAGATTGTGAAAAAAGATGCCCAGACGCAGAAGCCGGTGCTGGATAACAGTGCAGCTTATAAGATTTATGATGTGGAAGCAGAAAAATATGTGGAAATGATCGTAAGATATCCAAAAAAAGAAGTGGTATCTGTGTTCAGGACCAACGAAGAGGGATACCTGATTACACCGGAGCAGTTAAAATGTGGCACTTACCGGATTGAAGAAGTGGAAGCACCGGAAAATTATGTACAGGTAGGATTTGAAAATGCCCTCTTAAAAGACGGGAAGGAAGTTCCGCTGAATGAAGTTGCAGACGGAGGAACATACCAGGAGGCAAAGAAAGCGCCGATCACTATTACCGTAGATTCTGATACCGTACACCAGGTAGAGGAGGAAACCGGTAAATTTATTGTTGTCATTGAACAGTATAATGATGAAGCAGTAGGAAGCCTTACAATCCATAAAAAAGGAGAAAAACTTTCTGGTGCTTCTAAAGTAGAAGAAAAGTTCCTGACAAAGATGAAAAACGGTGTAGCAGGTTTCGTAAATCAGGTAAGCAGTTTCTTCACTGGGGAAGAGGTCATGGAAAAAGAGAAAGGTTATGAATTTGACTATGAAGAGGGAAATATGGAAGGTGCAGAATTTGCCATTCATGCAAAGGAAACCATTTATACCCCGGACGGACAGAAAGACGAAGCAGGAAACCGCATTGTAAAATATGAAAAAGATGCCCTGGTAGCCCGTATGGTGACAGATAAAGAAGGAAAGGCAGTCCTGAATAATCTTCCTATCGGAAAATACTATGTAGTGGAAGAAAAAGCAGGTCAGAACTGCGTGCTTGACCCGGAAGCAAAAGAATTTGAAATTGCATATAAGGGACAGGAAGTAGCAGTGGATTATGTAACAATGGAACTTACCAATCAGCGACAGAAAGTTTCCCTTAGTCTTCTGAAGAAAGACGCAGAAACCGGAAAACCGCTGGAAGGAGTGGTATTCGGGCTGTATGCGCAGGAGGATATCAAGAATGCTGCCGGGGAAGTAGTTGTAGAAAAAGATGCCTTGATTGAACTGGGAACAACAGATGAAGAGGGCAAGCTGGTATTTCAGGCAGATCTTCCTCATGGAAAATACTATATTCAGGAAGTAGAGCATAAGCCGGGATACCTGCCAAATGATGAGGTGTATTCCTTTGATGCGTCTTATACAGACCAGACCCTTGAACTGCTCGCTTTTTCAGAAGAAATTTCTAATCAGCCTACCATTACGGAGTTTACGAAAGTAGATTTGACCGGTGGACAGGAAATTGAAGGGGCCAAAATGCAGATCCTGGATCAGGAAGGAAAAGTGGTAGAAGAGTGGGTGTCAAAAAAAGAAGCTCATGTAGTCTACGCACTGGCACCAGGGGAATATATACTGCATGAAGAGCAGGCGCCTACGGAACAGGGATATGTCCGGGCAGAAGATGTGAAATTTGTTGTGGAAGAAACAGGGGACGTACAAAAAGTGAAAATGGAGGACGACCATACAAAGGTTTCTATCTCTAAAACAGATATTACAGATGGTAAGGAGATTGAAGGGGCGAAGCTGCAGATCCTGGATCAGGACGGGGAAGTGGTAGAGTCCTGGACCACAGGAGAAGAACACCTGATTGAGTATCTTCCGGTAGGCACTTATACCCTGCACGAAGAGGCGGCAGTTGACGGATATATTGTGGCCAATGACGTGGAGTTTACAGTAGAAGAAACGGGAGAAATTCAGAAAGTGAAGATGGAAGATGAGCGTGCTATGGGACAACTGGTTATTGTAAAGACTGATACAGACAGTAAAGCAGCTTTAGAGGGAGTAGAATTTGTTCTGCTGGAAAAGGAAACCGGAAAAGAAGTAGGACGTTTGAAGACTGGAAAAGATGGAAAAGCAGTTTCAGAACTACTTCCAATTGGAACTTATGAAAATGGTGTTTTCAAAGAACCGATCACCTATGTGCTGAAAGAAACTGCCACCTTAAAGGGATATGAGAAGACGGAAGAAGAGTGGGAAATCGTATTTACCTATCAGAATGATAAAACACCAGTCATTGAAGTGGTAAAAGAGATCCAGAATAAAAAAATACCAGAAACACCAGGTACCGTAAAACCAGGACCAAAAACGGGTGATGATACAAACTGGTTCCTGCCTTTGCTGGCTCTTGGTGTAAGTGCAGGTATGGTAGCAGGCCTACTTTATTACAGAAAAAGACATAAAAAGGCATAGAAAATAAAAATCAGTTTTTAAACTTGGGAAAGGGCGGCTGCGGCTGTCCTTTCTTTGGCAATATGAGGTGAGAAGCATGGAAGAGAAAAAAAGAATACGGTTTATTGACAGCCATTATCATACCCTGTTCAGCATAGCAGACGGGGACTCCATAGAGATTGTATATCCAGATGGAAAAAGGGAAGAACGGGTTTGTACCTATATTGATGAATACCACACACAGGTAGGGGCAAGGGTGTTCCATATTTGTGAATTTGCAGAAATCATGGAAGCAAATGGAAAATCATATTGCCCGGCAGAATGCAAGGAAAAGGAAGAAAGAAAAGAGGCAGTCAAAGGGGAGAAGAAAACCGGAACTACCCGTATGGAAAGGAGCAGGCGTTGAGGATAGGGATTATAGATGCAGATCTTTTATACCGGAAAAGACACCGGTTTCCTAACTTGGCATGTATGAAACTTTCCGCTTATTGGAAGGAGCAGGGATTTGAAACAGAGCTTCTTTTGGATTATAGCCAGGCAGGGGAATATGACCGGCTCTATGTATCAAAAGTGTTTACGGATACCTTTGTGCCGGAACATATTTTGACGAGGGAAACAACCGTTTATGGAGGGACTGGATTTTTTTACGATAAAGCACCGGTACTTCCAGAAGCGATTGAACACCATACACCGGACTATCATTTGTATGACCAGATGGTAAAAGAACATAGCGAAGGAGAGAAAAAGAAGAAAGAGTTCCAATTTTATACGGAGTATTCCATTGGTTTCCTCACCAGGGGGTGTTTTCGGAAGTGCAGTTTCTGTGTAAACAAAAACAGCACCGGTGCAGCACCAGCAAGCCCATTGGAAGAATTTTATGACCCGTCCAGAAAGAAGTTATGCTTTTTGGACGATAACTTTTTTGCCTGTGCAGGGTGGGAAAAAATCTTTTCCAGTGTCCTGGAAACAGGCAGGCGGTTTCAATTCCGGCAGGGGCTGGATCTGAGGATTATGCAGAAAAGGCAGATGGAACTTCTGGCATCTGGAAAATTGGATAACGGTATGATTTTTGCCTTTGACCATATCAAAGATCAGGAACTTATTGTAAGAAAATTGGAACTTTTGCGGGAAGTGATCCCAGTTTCTTACCAGAAAATTAAGCTGTATGTACTGTGTGGCTATGACTGGGAAGGAACCTGGAAAGCAGATTTTTGGGCAAAGGATATTCGGGACGTTTTCATACGGATTGAGATTTTGATGCGGTATAAGTGCCTGGCTTATTTGATGCGCTATGCCGCATGGGAACGGGCGCCGGAGGTTTATAAGGGAATGTATATCAATCTAAGCCGTTGGTGTAACCAGCCCGCCCAGTATTCAAAAAAGAGCCTGCGGGAATTTTGTACCGGACAGGGAGAGTATAGTTCCTGTTTCCGCTACCTGACTGCTTTTGAAGCTCTGCACCCGGAAATGGCACATTATCTGGATATGAAATATGAAGAGGTGCAGTATGGGAAAATTTACGGCTGAAGAAATTCAGATTGCAAAGGCAGTGGATTTAGTGGATTTGGCGGAGCAGATAGGGATTCCATTGAAAAGGAAAGGCAGGTTCTATCAGGCAGTTGGTATGGACTCTGTGATGATCTTCAACCGGTCTTCCTGGTGCCGGTTTAGCCAGGGGGTAGGTGGCAGCACCATTGACTTTCTGGAATATTTCAGAAACATGGATTTTGTGGAGGCAGTCAAATATCTGCTGGAGTTTGCCGGATATATCCGTACTGAAACCATGCAAAAATTTCAACCGGAAAGACAGGCTGAAAAAATAGAAGAAACAAAACAGAGAAAAGACATACCGAAAGAACCTTTTGTACTTCCTTCAAAATCAGAAACCAGCCGCCGGTTATATGGCTATCTGATAAAACAGCGGAAGCTGTCAAAGCAGATGATTGATTTTTGGGTAAAAAAGGGGATTTTGTATGAGAGCGGAACGTACCATAACCTGGTTTTTGTGGGAAAAGATACGGAAGGTATCCCACGTTTTGCCAGCCAGAGGGGAACCCTGGATAAATATGGAAAACCCTTTAAAGGAGATGTTACGGGGAATGACAAAACTTATGGGGTTAATCTGGTAGACCAAAACAGTGATACGCTCTATGTATATGAGGCGGCCATTGATGCCATGTCCGATATGGAACTGCGGGAAGATTATCAGAACAATATCCTGGTACTTGGAATGCTTTCCGATGGTCCTTTGGAAAAGTTCTTAAAAGATTATTCTCATATCAGGAAGATACAGTTCTGTTTGGATAATGACCTGCCGGGAAGACAAGCGGCAAAAAAATTGGCAAGAAAATATACCCTTATGGAGTATGAGGTTTTTGTACGTCTTCCACCTATGGGAAAAGACTATAATGCTTTTTTGCAGTATAAAAAGGAAAACCAAGAGCTTTCCAGCCTGGTAGAAAAGGAAAGGCCGCTTCTTACTGAAACAAAAGGGACAAACATACAAAAGATAGAAAAAATGGTAGGACACAGGAACATAGTATCATACCAGATAGCACAGGCAAGATAGGAGGGTATTCTTTTGGAAAATAGCTATGATGAGGAATGTTTCAAAAAATGGGAGATCGACGAATGCGAAGCGGAGATGGAAAAAGTAGTGCAGTGGATAGGAAAGAGGAAACTGCATGGACGTGTACGGGTTGCGTTTATCGAAGAGAGCTATGAGCGGCAGGGATACCGCATGGGGATACCCAAGCAGGCGTATGTGTCCAGGGTGCTGGCAAACATCAGAAAAAGAGCGGTAAGAAAGAAATAACCAATCCGAAAGTGGGAGTGTTAGGAAAGGAGGTGGTGCAGACCAACAGAATTTTTGACAGAAGGATAAACTCTGGATACGGGAAGGGGTGATTCTATGATTGTAAGGTAATGCCAGATGGATATTTCGTTTGTAGCTGTGGATTTCTCATGAAGACTATAAAAAATTTAGGAGACAGGAGGAAATAAGTGAGTAATCCTAGGTAAAATGTGTAGCTACACCTCATGAAATATGAGGAATGAAATATAGTTTGGTGAATTTTTGTGAGTTTGATAAATATGCAGCAAAGAGTTATTGTGCGATTCATGGTACAAGTGAAACATTGAATCTGGGAGATATTACAAAAGTGGACGAAAGGGAGATTGAACCGTTTAACATGATCTGTGGAGGAAGCCCCTGTCAGGATTTTTCCCTGGCAGGCAAGCAGGCAGGCGCGGTTTGGAAATGCCGAAGCTGCGGGTATGAGTATAACCCTCTGCAGGTACATTATTCCAAAAGGGACGCCTGCGGCATGTGTGGTTCCCATGATATTGATAAAACACGTTCTTCCCTTCTGGTGGAGTGGCTCCGTATGATACGGGGTGTCAAACCAGTATGGGGAATTTACGAAAATGTAAAAAATATTGTAGGAAAAAAATTCCGGGATACCACATTCCGGTTGTTTGAAGAAGAACTGCATGAATACGGATACCACACCTATTGGAGTGTTCTTAATGCAAAGCATTATGGAATACCACAGAACAGGGAACGGGTATATCTGATTTTGATACAGAAGGAAATGGATAATGGAACATTCCAGTTTCCGGAACCGCTGGAGTCCTTCCAGTGCCTTATGGATATTCTGGAGGATACGGTAGAGGAAAAATACTACTTATCCCAGGAAAAAGTACGCCGCTTGATTGAAGATATGGAAGAGAGAAAAGCGCTTTTGTTTGAGCCGGACGAAAAAAGCCTGAAGGCTTTTCGGGAAAACCGGGTAAAACGGGCCGGAAATATCAAAGGGGTGTTTGAACAGACTGGACGGGTTTATCTGCCAGACGGGTGCTGCCCTACGGTAACTGCCTGTGGTGGTGGCGGACAGCAGCCCAAAATTCTTCAAGTGGGAGATATTCATACCGGCTATGGTTCAAGCGGGGTTATTTATTCCCCTTTAGGAAGCAGCGGTGCGGTTTTAGCAGGGCATGACCAGCCAAAGATTGTAGAAAAATATCCAGGAGCAATCCGGGGCAGGTATGATCGGGAAGGCCGGATTGTGCAGACTTTGGAACTGGGAGAAAAAGAAGTCTGCCATACCCTTACTTCTGTGCAAAAAGATAATATCATTCTGGTACGTCAAAAGACACAGAAAGGTTATGAGGAATGTTTGGAAAATGGTGTTGTAAATCTTAGTTATCCGTCTGTGGAAAAACGGGGAAGGGTACAGGAGCATGGGGAACTCTGCCCTACGCTTACGACATCAAATGGAATACACCGCTTAGAGTCTTTGTTCCGTATCCGGAGGCTGACACCTTTAGAATGCTTCCGGCTTATGGGCTTTTCCGATGCGGATTTTTGGAAAGCAAAAGAAGCAGGCATAAGTAACAGCCAGCTTTACAAACAGGCAGGAAATTCCATTGTTGTTGATGTGCTGTACTATATTTTTCTGGAACTATACAAAGCCATGCCATATCTGTTTGAGGATATCCGGCTTTCTTCCTTTTTCAGTGGGATTGGAGCTTTTGAAAAGGCATTGGAGCGTTTGGAAGAACAGGTAAACCAATAATTTCATAAGAGAAACCCAAAGCGGCAAATGGTC
Source organism: Eubacterium sp. (assembly GCF_057858645.1). Taxonomy (NCBI): domain Bacteria; kingdom Bacillati; phylum Bacillota; class Clostridia; order Eubacteriales; family Eubacteriaceae; genus Eubacterium; species Eubacterium sp. The sequence continues at coordinate 5,386 of NZ_DBLZZO010000021.1, read as the reverse complement.
CATAGAGAGTCTTCCCATACTTGTTGGAAAGAGAGAAATTGCGGAAGAAGAAGCAGCCTGCAAGGAGTCTGTGCAAAAGGCGTTGATAGCAGAATGGAAGAACTGCTGTCACATCAGACACAGGAGGCTGGCAGATTTGCTAACAGAACTGGGGTTTTGTTAGCAGAAATAGAAGTAGGAAGTGGAAAAACCGATAGCAGATGTTTGGAACTGCTATCGGTTTTTCCCTATATGGAACGCAGGTCTGCTATCAGTATCTGCGTTGTGCTATCTATTTTATCCGGGGTATTAGGGGGTGCCCCCTAACAAGATGGGATTTTGTACGGTAAAATCCGTATCTTGCAGAGGACTGGCATAGCCAGTCCGGACACCGGGAAGTTATATGGTGACCGATAGCAGGTCTTAGGAGTTGACAGCAGATAGCGTTGGAGTAGAAATCGGTAGATGAAATATGTGATAAAGATAAGGAAAGGGGGAGCATGAAAAAAGAAACAATGAAATGCAGAAAAGAAATCCGGCTGTACTCATGGGAGTTGGAAGAGTTACAAAAACAGGCAGAAAAGATGGGGCTTTCCGATTCCCAGTACCTTCGTATGCTGATTACCAACCGTCCCAGGGATTACCCGGAAATCCGTCAGGAACTGGAACGCATGAACCAGGAAATCAACCGGATTGGCGTAAACATCAACCAGATTACCCATAACAATAACAGCGCCCTTTATTCCAGGGAAGATAAACACCGTCTGTATGTGTTTTTGAAGCAGATAAAAACACTGGTAAGCCAGGTGCAGGAAAGGCTGTAGGTTATGGCAATTACAAAGTGCCTGCACATGAAACAGGCAAAAACGGGCTATCCGGCAAAACATCTGGCAAACGGTCTTCGCTATATTATGAACCCGGAGAAAACAGAACATGGCCGCTATGTCTGTGGACATAACTGTATTCCTGAACAGGCATTATCCCAGATGGTAGATACCAAACGTCATTTTGGAAAGCTGGATAAAAGGCAGGGCTACCATTTCATTCTTTCGTTTGAGGAAGATGAGGTTTCGGAAGAAGAAGCCTTCCAAGTGGTAGGAGAGTTTGTGACAGAATTTCTTGGGAAGGATTTTGAAGCGGTTTATGCAGTCCATAATGATACGGACCATATTCATGGGCACATTATTTTTAATTCAGTACGCTGTACTACGGGATATAAATACGATTATAAAAACGGGGATTGGGAAAACATCATTCAGCCTCTGACCAACCGGATATGCAGGGAGCATGGTTTATCTGTGCTGGATCTGGAAGAAGCAAAGGAAAAACGCAAACAAAAAGGACAGGAAGAAAAATCTCTTTCTGAACGGGACAGGCGGATCAGAAGAGATGTGGACCAGGCATTACAGGACGCAGGTTCTTATGAGGAATTTCTTGAAAATCTTTCCAGCATGGGATATGAGTTGCGGGGGAGAAAGCGCCTTTCTGTTCGGGAACCCGGAGCAGGAAGGGCAAGGCGGCTTGACCAGCTAGGGGAAGAATATACAGAGGAAAGGCTTCGGCAGCGTTTTGGACGCCTTCCAATCCCGGAAATGACCGGAGAGGAGATACCGGTAGAATGGACGTATGTGTTTATCCCATACCGGGAGCGGCATTTGACCAGATACCAGAAGGAATGTTTTCTTCGCAGGTACCGGCAGGGGAAACCAATGGCAGACTCTAAAACCTGGAAATACAGGGCAGCAATCCATGAATTGAAAAAATTGCAGGAGGAATTTGATTTTCTGGCAGCTTATCGCATACAGGATAAGGCGCAGTTGAAAGCTATTTCTGATGCAACAAAGGAACAGCTTTGGGAAAACAGCAGGGCAAGAAAGCAGCTACGAAAAGAAATGGTTCCTTATGAGGAAATGCTTCTGCTTCTCAATAAGCTGCAGGAAAAACAGATGGAAGCAAAACTTTATCAGGAAGGGTATCAGGAATTTTTTCAAGACCACCAGACATACCAAAACCTTCTTGGGCAGTTAAAAGAAATGGGATATTCCTTGTCTGAGGCAGAACAGACAGACGCTTATTTCTTTGAGAAAGAGGAGCGTTTGCGGATTGAACGGAAAAAAATCTTAAAAGAAAAAAGGATTGCAGAGCGTCTGCATGAAAAAGCAGAAGAAAAAGAAAAGTTGGAAGCACAGCAGAAGGAAAAGAATAGGAAACCGTCTGCGAGGGGCAGAGGAAAAGGAGGGTAAATGACAGTAGAAGGACAACGGTATCTGGAAGAATGCCGGAAAGTTTTAAAAGAAGAACAGATGGACGCAGTTTCTATGGGGCTGGATTTTGGTCTTCCTGTTTCGGATATCCAGAAGGTAGTTAAGAGTAACCAGGAAGCCCCGGTGATGAAAGCAATCATCATAGGGCTTATGGAAGGGATTGGGGAAATCGACTTTTTATGTGAAGGAAATTATAACCAGTTCCAGGTACGGGAAATCGTAGAGGGCTTAAAAAACGGGCTGGATCTGGAAGAGGTGAAAACCTATGCCGGAAATGAACTGCCGGCCAGCCGTATGCGGACCATGCGGATACAACTGGAAGAGTCAAAGGCAAAAAAAGAAGTTCCGAAAGATGAAGAAATGCGTTCTTATATGAAAAATCTTATGGGGATCATGGAACAATCCATTCAGCAGTTTCGGGAAAGCAATGACCGTTTTACAGCCTTGTCTTCTCTGGTAAAGGAGCATGTTGTTGAAGAGAAAAACCAGGAGATTAAAGACCTGTATGAGAACCTGCAATATAAAGATAAAAACATACAGGAATTAAAAGAAAAGCTGGCAAAGAAAGAGCAGGAAATTCAGGATCTGAAAAAAGAAGCAGAAAAATACAGGGAAAAAACAGAAGCTGCTTCCAGGGAAACAAAAGTGGTATTGGAAGAAAAAAGCATACAAACAGCGGAAGGGCTACAAAAAAGTAAGCACCGGCTGCTTGGGATTGCCATGCTTGGGAAAAAAGTACCCAAAAGTGTTGTGGAGAAAATTCTGGAATATAACCTGTCCGCAGAACAGTTGGAAGAAATCCGCCAGTGCGTAGAAAGTGGGCTGGCAGATGCAGAAATTCTTCAGGTGATGGAGAACAGCCCTTCACCAGAGAGAATGAAAAAAATGCGGGAAATTATCCTTTTGATGCGGAAACGGAAGGCGGGTGTGTAAATGGCAGAACTTGAACATGTGGTAAAAACATTTTCCCTTTTGGAAACTGCCGAAAAGGAACAGCCCTTTCTTACCAGGGAGCAGAAACAGGATTTGTACCGTATTGCTTTTCATAAGGAGTCTATGGAAGAGGTAGAAAAAATTATTTTGCAGTTACAGGCGCCTCATGCAGGAAAGGAAGAAAAAGAGCGTATTCTTTATCATTACCTTGAACCGTTTTTTCAGGTTCCGGAAAATATTTTGCAGATTGAGAATTATATTTTTCAGCTTCAGTATATGACCTATGAAAAGGAAAAAGCAAACCACATGCTGGAGACTCTCTTAAAACAGGAAAATATCCAGTATGACCTGGAAGCCATGCTTACAGAAGGAAAAATAAAGGCGGCTGTTCCAGTAAAAAAGGACAGGGCAATGGGATAGGAGGGAGAGCATGAGTGAAATACAAGATGCGGCGCAGATTATTAAAGTTTCCTTTGAAGGCGCAGAAATCATTCTGAAAATGGGAAATACAGGCTGGCAGTTTGTAAAAGATATTTGTGCGGTATTTAAAAAAGTTCTGGATCAGGAAAAACTGTCAGGGAAAACTTCTGTACAAAAGCTCCTGAAAATGGGAGGCGATTTACAGGTTTTCCGTTTTGAAACAAAAGACCTGGAGCGGGTAAAAGCCCTGGCAAATAAGTATGGGATTTTATATTCCATTTTGCCGGATTTAAATGAGAAGGACGGTATGAGTGAAATTTTGTTCCATTCCCAGGCAGCGCCCCGTATTCAGTCCATGATGGCAAAAATTGAACATTCCAATATTGGGACGTTAGATGAATACTATGAAAATGCAGAGCCGGATAAGGTAGAGCAGTTGGTAGAAGAAGTAAAAAAGCCTGCCCTGCCGGAGCCGAAGGAGTGTGAACTGGTTGCGCGGGAGCTGGCGAAAAACCAGGTGGAGAAGATCAGTGATGTCCGTTCCCGTCTGAATATGACCTGGCTTCAGATCTGGCCGATTATCTGCTACATGGAAGAACAGGGGATTTTGGAAAAAGGGAAGGAAGGTACGGTGACACTGACCAGGACACCGGAACAGGTTGAAGAATTGGTAGATTCCCAGCAGTGGAAACAGTTGTTTGGGGAAGAGGAAGCCAAAAGACGCAGCACTGGAAGCAGCCAGGAAACAGAAGAAAAGATGCAGGTCATTCGGCGTATCCAAAAGGAGAAACGGAACAATCCAGGTGTGAATGCCATTACCATAGACCAGAAGCTGGTATATGAAGAAACAGAGCATCATATCAAAACCAGGATTCCGTACCGTAAGAATGAATTTATCTGGCTGGATAAATCGGAAATTAGCTGGATTAATGACCATAAGACGATTTTTGCAGGATTGGAAAAGAAGAAGGAGTATGCAATTTTAGACCTGGAGGACCGTTTTCTTAGAAAAACTTCGGGGGAAGATTTATATAGGGAAAGCTATGACCCGGTACACAGGGAACGTGCCAGACAGGAGCAGGAAAAGATACGCAGAAGAAGGGAGCAGAATTACAGGAAGGCACAACAGAACCTGGAAGCAGGGAGAAGAACCATACAGGGGCAAAGGAGGTAGAGAACCGGAGCAATTCAGAAAAAGAAGAAACAGTCCTGGGGCATGTATCTTATTGGTGGCATAGCTTCCGGCTATGGAGGTTATCTCTTGAACGTGTGTTATCAGCCCGGAAAGGATATCAATTATTTTTTAAACCGTCTGGATCAGGTGATGGCAGCCCCGTTTGCCAATTATTGGAACGAAACTTCCTTAAAAGCAATCATTCTGGGGATTTTTGTATATGTGATCGGTATGGTCATGTATGTAACCAGCCGGAAAAACTATATGCCGGGACAGGAATTTGGTACCGCTGTTTTTGCAGATCCGAAAAAGGTGGCAAAGCAGTTTGCGGATAAAGATGAACACAATAATCTGATCTTATCCCAGAATGTCAGGCTGTCCATGAATACCAGAAAGACCAGGAGAAACCTAAATGTCCTGGTAATCGGAGGAAGCGGCGCTGGAAAAACCTTGTTCATGGTGAAACCCAATCTCCTTCAGTTAAGCAGGGCTTCCCAGATCATTACAGATCCCAAAGGGGGTGCGAAACGTTCCATAGTGAAAAGCTATGGCACGATTGCAACTAATAATTGAATAAAAAAAATAGTAGTAAATCGGAGAACTAAACACACGATAT